>CAYSUP010000001.1:0-1652 GCA_964434205.1 uncultured archaeon
GATATACTGGAACTGCTCCGGCCTTGCCCTTGCCAAATTTCTCGGCAGGGATTTCCCGAAGAAGGCCGAGGACAAGATAAAGCTGGCCAGGAGCGTCTTGCCTGACGATGTGATAAGCGGGTTTAAGGATGCCGGCGTCAACTCCAACTGGGACATAACTTATGCTGTTTCCATACTGACTAGGAGTAAGAGGGATGTCCGCTGGTTTTTGGCCGAGCTGAAGAAAAGGGGCCTTAGGGGGGTGGAATATCTTAGGCTTTTGGATGAGATAGACCCTTCGGAGAAACATGACCGTGAGGGCGGCTCATGGAAGGATGCGCACAAGAGGTTCCAGGCTTGTTACTATGAACTAGAGGAAACTGATGAGCCCGCAATCTCGCTGAAGGATATAAAAAAGGCTCTTAATGAGATGAAGGCTATGGACCTCAAACTGGGGATTGTCAGCGGGAGGCCGTTTAAGGAAGCTGAGCTGCCGCTCAAAAGATGGGGATTGTGGGAATATTTTGAGAAAAAGATGATTGTGACTGACGATGAGATAACCGAGGAAAGCAACAGGCTTGGCAGGCATGTCGGCAAACCGGACCCGTGGTCTGTACTGCGCGCAATATCCAAAAACGGGAAGCAAAGTTCGCTTGATGCCGGAAACCTGTCGAAAGATTATGTCCTTGTCGGCGACTCGGTGGCCGACGTATTGGCCGCAAAGAACGCTGGAATACCTGTGATTTGCGTGAAAACAGGGATAACGAAGGAAGATATTCTAAGGGATGCCGGTGCAAAAATTATCTTAAAGGATATAACATTAGTTCCTGCTGCAATCAAAAAATATTTTATGAATTAGGGGAACATTGCTACCGAAAGCATTTATTTGTTATTTATTGAACCACCTTCAAATTAGTTTAAAATGGCATCTGCGAAAGACCTTATGCTGCCTTATTTGAAGGACTGCGAGGCGGCCGCTTATGGCGCGAACATAAAGATAAAGCCAGAGGTAAGGCTGAACTTAAATGAGTTTCAGTTCGACCTGTCGCCAAAAGTCATAGAAACGATAAAGAAGCATGCGCCTCTTGCAAAGACCTATGTGTATCTTGGCGATGAGCCGACTGCTGAACTGCAGCAAAAAATTGCG
Organism: uncultured archaeon; assembly: GCA_964434205.1. Lineage (GTDB taxonomy): Archaea > Altiarchaeota > Altiarchaeia > JAFGQM01 > JAFGQM01 > JBFYKJ01. The sequence continues at coordinate 1,127 of CAYSUP010000001.1, forward strand.
GACTATGCGGGTGTTGAGAGCAATGAGGTCGTACTTGACGAAGCGCTTGATCAGGCATTCAACAGGCTGCCAAAGCCGTTCATCGCCCCCGGGGACAACATAGTATCGATGGCGCCGACATACCCGGAGCTTATATTGGGCGCGGAGAGGTGCGGTGCCAAAAGGAAGCTTATCCCGCTCCACGAGCCAGACTTGAAACTGGATCCGGAGAGGATAATCGCGGCTATTGATAACAAGACAAAGATGGTCTTTGTCTGCTCGCCGAACAACCCCACATCACTTAAGATGAAGCGGGATGACATATTAAAGATTGTCGAGAATGCCAAAAAAAGCATAGTAGTCGTCGATGAGTGCTACTATGAATACTGTGGCGAGACTGTGGCCGACGTCATCAACGAGTATGGGAACCTTTATGTCGCGCGCAGCTTTTCTAAAGGCTTTGGGCTTGCAGGCGGGAGGATGGCTTACTTGATGGGCTCCAAGGAGAACTGCGAAGTCTTCGGAAAGGTGCTCAACGGCTTTGAAT
>CAYSUP010000001.1:1662-12598 GCA_964434205.1 uncultured archaeon
CAGGTTCGGGGTCTTTGGGGCGATAGCTTCGCTTGATGACGTAAAATATTATCAGGGCATCTGGAGGACTGTTGGCGAAGAGAAGAAAAAGCTGCGGACGGAGTTTGAAAGACTCGGCATAAAGGTCTGGGACTCGAGCACGTCTTTCCTCTTTATGGATACCTCGGCCCTCGGCAAGAACTCGACTCAGGTGAGGGACTTCTTCCTTGAGGAATATAAGATATTGATACGGGACGTGCCGGCGACATTCACCGACCTTACAAAGAAGTACAACAGCTTTGCGATGCCAAAACCAGAGGTCGCTAAGAAGCTGGTCGAGGGGATGAAGAGGCTTGCTGAGTGAGTGTATTTTATTTTTTCTGCGATTAACCTAAATTACACTACAAATTGACTGGCAAAAGTTACACTACAATGCTCTTCTTAAACAAATCCGACGTCGCAAAGCTCGTCTCGATGGACGAAGCCATCAATGCAGTAGAGCGCGCCTTCCTCAAGCACGCCGCAGGGCGGACAGTCTATCCTCCAAAGACTCAATTCACACTACCCAATCAACCGGAGAAATGGTGGGGATTCATGCCGGTCTTTGTGGACGGCATGGGGGTCGCCTGCAAGATAGTCTGCGACTATCCGGAGAACAAGAAAATCGGAAAGCCGACAATAATAGCAACGATAGTCTTTGCTGACACTGAAACAGGCGAAGTGAAAGCGATTATTGACGGCACCATGCTTACTGCTATTAGGACTGGCGCTCTCTGCGCCCTTGCTGCAAAGCACCTTTCAAGGGAAGACTCAAAGACTGTTGGGATAATCGGCTGCGGCGCACAGGCTAGGACGCAGCTTGAAGGCCTGACTAAGGTGAGAAAGATCGATAAAGTGAAGATATTCGACCTGCACGAGGCGTCGATGGACGCCTTCATCGCTGATATGAAGAAGCTAAAGGTGCCAATAGAGAAATCGACGGCTGGGGGCATACTAGATGCGAATATTGTTGTAACATCGACTATCTCAAAGACACCTGTTGCTTTTGCTAAGAAGATTAAGCCGGGGACGCACATCACCTCAATCGGCGCGCATACTCCAGATGCGAGGGAACTTGATGAGGATCTTATCAAGGCTGCAAAGATAGTCATCGACTCGCAGGATGCTAAGAAGTCCGGCGACCTTAAGGGCTACAAAGGAGACCTTGTTGAGATACAAGAAGTCCTTAACGGCAGGAGGATAAGGAAATCCGCATCAGATATTACGCTATTTAAGTCTGTTGGCACTGCATTGCAGGACGTCGCCATGGCCAGCTTAGTCTATAGTAAGGCTAAGGCTGCTGGCGTCGGAAAGGAGATTGACGCTTAGTCAAACATCGACATCGGGTTGCTACCGGAGGCTACTATCGGCTCTTCGGAGAGCTCGTATGAGTCTTCCGCGGGCGTACTTGCAGAAACCGGCATGGGGGACGCCTGTGATGGGCGCGTCTCTTCGGGTGTTAAAGCCCTCTTGAGGCACCTTAGGCAGACCCACTTTTTCTCCCTTTGAAAGAAGACCGACAAGAGGTGTATGGTATCTGAGTCTCGGCCGCAGCAAGAGCAATACTCATGCTCTGGCTCGCTGATCCACATCTCCTGGACTTCTTCTACCTCTCGCACGATTGCCTCTTCCTTGTGCTCTTTGGGTATCACGTACTCAAGATCGACTAGCCTACCGCTGTTTCTTTTGATCATCTTGGGGGGTTTGGGTGCGTAAATTAGCAGTTATGTGAATAAAAGTGCAAAGCCGACCCGCGTCGGAAATTGCTTTGTCCGGCTCGCAAGGCATAAGCCTGGTGCAAACGTGTTCTGCGGCCAAACCTTTTCATGGCACTGTTCGGCCGCCTGAGCACTCATTGCAGACGCCACTAAGCAGCATGCAGTTGCTGCACGCGCGAGAGCCGCAAAGCCTGCATGTCAGGAGAGACGAGTATCTTTTGCATGAGTCGCAGAGGCCGTCCATTGTTGCAAGATTGGAAAACAGGAAGCAAAACCGAAGACTAAAGACTGAGAACTGAAGACCGCTGAAGACCGCTGAAAACCTGGACTGAAGACCGGGGCGAACGACTGAAGACTTGGAATAAAGACTAAAGACCGGCGCTTATGCTCATAGGCAAACGCGCCTTATCCCCATCCCATCAGCATCCAGACGATTCGTATCAAAGCCAAGACAATCAGGATTATGCCTATTATCTTTGCAAAGCCGGCCAATAGCAGGATTATGATGCCGATTATCAAAAGCAAAAAGGGGCTGGCATCTGCAAGGAATTTGACTGCGTCATCAAGCGGCCCGACGCCTGTTTTTGTGATATTGCCTACGTTGCTAAGGTTGACATTGGGTAACCAGGAGGTGTTAGTGGTATTGGGGCCGCCGTAAACAAGAGTGGTATTGTTGCCGAGGCTGCCCGCGCTAGAACCGTTATAAGTCAATAGGGTATCATTCTTAGCTGCAGCAAACTGCATAAGAGCGGCCATTATCACCAGCACAGCGATTGTTTTTTTCATCGTTTAATCCCCGTAAAAAGAACAAGGATCAGAGCAGGAACTGGACAACCAGCGCGACGGCGCCCACAATCAGGAGCAATATGCCTATGAACTTTGCAAGGCTCGACGCGAGTACCAAAAGGATGCCCGCGACTATCAGGATCAGCGGGTTTACGCTCGACAAAAAGTTCTTGGCATCGTTCATTGAGCTTTGGCCGGCCTCGGCTGCGACAGAAGTCGCAAGTAGCAGCACCATTACTGCGATTAGAGCCTTCATTTTGCTATCGAGATACTTTTAAGCGCTATTTACTAAAATACGTGACAGGACTTGAGACAACGCCCGGGGCAAGACTCGGGGCTGAATACTCAAGACAGCAAAGAAGCGCCAAGAAAATGCCTACGGTTGAATTCGCAACAGGCGACCTGATGCGGCTTATAGGTAAAAAGGTCCCTCTGAAGGAGTTTGAAGAGCGCGCAGCAATGCTTGGGACTTGCATCGAGGGCATTGACGATGATAAAATAATAGTCGAGGTCTTCCCAAACAGGCCGGATATGCTTTCTGTCGAGGGCTTCGCGCGCGCATACAGGAGTTTTACCGGATTGGAAAGCGGCCTAAAGAAGTACAAGGCCGAAGACTCGGGCATAAAGCTAACCGTCGATGAAAGTGTGAAAACGGTGCGACCATACATCGCTTCTGCGATCATAAAGAACATCCCTATGACCGAAGAAGTCCTGCGTTCGATAATCGGAATACAGGAGGCTCTCCACGGATCGCACGGGAGAAGAAGGGCCAAAGTTGCAATAGGCATCCACGACTTTGACAAGACTGAACCGCCCTACGTATATAAAGCGGTTTCTGCCAACTCATTATCTTTCATTCCTTTGGACTTCTCTGAGATGATGAGCCTTGGTGATGTGCTTGAGAAGCACCCAAAGGGCGCCGATTACAAGCACATAGTTGCAGGAAAAAAGCTCCTTTCGGTAGTCCTTGACAAGAAGGGTGTCGTGTCACTGCCCCCGATCATAAACGCTGACAGGACCAGGGTTACCGAGAACACATCAAACCTTTTCATAGAGATGACCGGCACAAACAAGCTGGCGCTAAAGCATGCACTCAACATTGTACTCGCTGCGCTTGCCGACAGGGGCGGGCAGATTGTATCCGTGCAAGTCGGCAGCCAAAAGCTTGATTTTGCGCCCGAAACAATGAGATTAAACGTCGGCTATGCAAATAAGCTTCTTGGCCTTGGCTTGAAGCCCAAAGAGATGGAAAAACTCCTTGGGAAAATGGGGTATGGGGTCTCAGGGGGCAATGAAAATAGCATAGATGTATTGATACCCTGCTACCGACCAGATGTGCTTCACCCGATAGATCTTGTCGAGGATTTGGCAATCGCCTACGGCTATGAGAACTTTGAGCCACAGGACACCAGTATAGCCACTATTGGAAAGCCTGACATACTCGAAGAAGGCACATTCAACATAAAGATGCTCATGCTTGGCCTTGGCTTTCAGGAGACTGTGCCATTCACGCTTACTAACGGAATAGTGCTTGAGAAGGCCAAACTTTCAGCAAAACCGGTCAGGATAAAGAATCCCAGGACTGAGGACTTCACTGTCGTCCGGACGTCGGCAATACCAAGCTTGCTAAGTACCCTTGCCTACAACAAAAAGAAAAAAATACCCCAGAGGATATTTGAGCTTGATGACATTGTGCCCGGGGCGACGGACAACAAGAACAGGCGGGCGCTGGGGATGGCGATTCTTGATAGGGAGATAAACTTCTCGGATATGCAGTCGGCAGTTGAAGCGCTGCTGAAGAACCTGGGCATTGATTATAAGCTCAAAGAGGCTGAAAACAAGACGTTCATAAAGGGCCGCTGCGGTGAAATAACTACAGGTGGAAAGATTATCGGCATCTTTGGCGAGGTGAGCCCTGAAGTAATAACTGACTTTGGCCTGGACTACCCCGCTGCAATAGCAGAGATGGATGCAGGGGCCTTGATTTAACCGGGCTCGCACTTGTCCTTGTCTACGGCACACTCTATCTGCTTTTTGTAGTGCCTGCCAAATACAAAAGCCCCCTTATAGGTGGTGTTAAGGAGTGAATGTATTATTTTATACCCGCGATATGCCGCCCCCTCTATGACGTCCTGCGTCTTGTCGGCCAATTCGAATTGCTTGATTATGAACTCCCGGATATCGTTTTGGAACTCGTCACTGGAGAAATTCTCAAGCGATTTGACGAGATCTTCGATAAACGCTATTGTGTTTTCTGCCAGGGGCCTCTCCTTTGTGCTGAAATCCCGTATGAGCGTATCCTTCATGCCCTTTATGTGCGCAATAGTCGGCTGCTCTATGAATTTTTTCACATCCTTGACATCGCTTTTTATCTTGCTCTCGGAAAGCTCGTCTTTGGCGATCTTTGACAGCTTCTCTTGCACCTGCCGGCACCATTCTGACTTATCATCCAACGCACAAACCCTTAGCTCATCCAGTTCCTTCAGTTCTTTTTTTAGCTTCGCCGAAAGCCGCCCTTCCTTATTGAGCTGCTCAGTCATCGCCTCAATGGAGTCGTGCACCTCTTCAGCAGACTCCTTGCTTGGTATGTCAAAGAGCTTCATGAAATTGTTTGAGACTACGCTCATGTCGCCGAAGAACTCCCCGACTTGCGCAGCTTCTTCATCTTCGCGGCCGGCATCCTTTAACACTGTGGAGACCACCTTGCAGCCGTCCGAGAATAGTGCGGTAATCAGGGTTACTGGCATGCCAAACAGCGCAACCCCGATAGTTAGGTCGGCTATGGCTCCTCCTGAGTGGCGCACCACATACTGCTTGCTCTTATCCTGCGCCTCCTTGGAGGGCGTGCCTGCATTTATTACTGCGTCACCCAGCCTGTTCAAGCCGCCAAAGAAGCTGGAGTTGTCAAGGACCTGCTTTGGCACAACCACTTTTAGGGCTTTCTTGAAGGTGTGGCCCGCCCCTAGCGCTGATTCGCGGGCAAACTCTTCTACGTGCACTTTCACGTGCTTTGCAGGGTTCAGCCCGGCATGTTCATGGGCGCGCCGGGCGCGCTTTTTAGATTTAGGTTTTGCTTTTGAAGCCACATAGACCCCTTGCCGGGCAATCTGCGCATTCCGGCTTTGCCTTGCAGTATCTCTTTGCAAGTTCATCGATAAGAGCGTGATACTCCTTGAATATGCCAAGACCTGCACTCATATTATTTTCAAATAAACATCTCAGATCGTCGTAGCTGATTTTTTCATCGATAAAGCCCATGCGGGAGAAGACCCGCTGCGTGTATGCGTCAACGACAAAGACCGGCTTGTCAAAAGCGTAAAGGAGTATTGAATCGGCAGTCTCTGGTCCGATCCCCCAGATGCCCAAAAGTTCCGCACGTAGCTTGTCCTTGTCTTCTTTGGCGAGCTTGCTTGGATCAAAATCGTATCCCTCAAAATAGTCCAAAAACGCCTTCAGCTTCTTGGCCTTTTGGTTGTAGTAGCCGGCCGGGCGGATCAATGCGGCTAATTCGCCGGCGGAGAGGCCATCCAGGGCTTTTGGGCTGAGGAGCTTTTGCTTCTTCAGCCCAGCAATCACCTTTTCCACGTTCTTCCAGTTGGTGTTTTGAGTCAGGATGGCCCCGACTATGACTTCAAATCGGGTCTTTGCCGGCCACCAGCCCTGCGGGCCAAAAGACTCGAAAAGTGTGGTGTAAATTTTAGTCAGTTTTTTGTCTTGCATGGTAATATTACGTCATGCAAAATAAGAGCCCTAAGGAGATTGCCCATAGCGCGCACATGGCCGCTGTGATGGAGGCTTCTGCAGAGAAGCCGGGCAACGTCACGCCGACAAAGAGCTTTGGCGACTCGTCGTATAATGATTTTATAAAAGCTGCGGAAAGGCTAGAGCCGATTATCGAAAAGGCTGCCAGCGATGGCGAAAATGCCGATATAAGCAGGCTTATTTATGATGCTACGGATGACAAAAAGAACATAAACTTCGGCATAATCATGATGTTTGTCCCGCTGGCCGCTGCGCGCGGAGGGCCGACTGCAAAACTCCTTAAGTCATTGGCTTCAAAAGACACCGAGTGGATCGTAAAGGCGATGCAGAAGGGGAAATTGGGCGGGATGGAATTGAAGGACAAAAGCCTGTCTAAGTACGATATTTTTTCTGACAAGATTTTCGAAACGATAAAAACTGAAAGGATAACTCCGCTTAGACTGATGGAGATGGCCAAACCTTACGACACGCTGGCAAGGGAGTGGGTCGAGGATTTTCCGATTTCGCGCGCGATCGCAGAGAAAATAGAGTGCGACCCGCATTCGATAGTCAATGAATACCTAGCGACGCTAGCCTATTATCCGGACACGCTTATCGCGCGCAAGGCAGGTTTGGAAAAAGCCAGGGAAGTCTCGCAGATGGCCACATGGGTGCTGTCGGGCAATCTAGGCGTCGATGAGTTTGATGCGTTCCTGAGGTCGGATGGGAATACGTTCAATCCGGGCACTACTGCTGACCTTATAGCAACTGCGCTTTTCATCAAGCTGTTAAAAGCGTGATTACTTGAGCATCTCATTCACGATATTGAGGTAAGTCTTCTTAGTCGGAGCGCCGACAAACCCGCCTTTCTCGCCCTTCTTGTTCGTGAGTATTATCGTGGGGACGCTGCGAATCCCATAAGCGGCTGCCTTTTTGCTGCCAAAATCAGTAGCAGTGCTGACCTCAGCCCATTTTATCCTTGCCGCCAACTCCGGGTTGTCCTTCATGAGTTGTTCTGTTGCATACACCGCACTCGGGCAGTGTGGGCACGTAGGTGAGGTGAACACTTCTATCGCCAATTCGGCCATTTCAGCTAATTTGAACGCAGTAATTTAAAAGTAATGTTTTAATCACACAAAAACATTAATTCAGCATGGCAAACTGGGGAGAACTGCACAAGCAAATCGATGTCAGTGGCATCCACCCGCAGGTCGCCAAGTTTGCGACGAAGTATTTAAAACACGGTATGCGCATCCTTGACCATGGCTGCGGCAAGGGAAGGCACGCGATATACCTTGCAGAGAAGGGGTTTGAGGTTCATGCCGTAGACCGGGAAGATTCTGCACTTGATGTCCTCAAGGAGAGGATAGAGAAGGACCAGCTCTTTGAGCTGGTAAAAGTCACAAAGGCAGACATAAGAGAATTGCCGTTCCCGGATGGATACTTTGACGCCATACTTTCTATCAACGTGACTAACCACGGGTATAGGAAAGACACTGCAGAGTACTTCAAAGAGGCTATCAGGGTGCTTAAGAAAGGCGGGATGATGCTGATGCTGGGCGCGCCAATAGAGTTCCTAGACGATGTCGGAGGACCAAACGTTAAAGAAGTCGAGAAGGGGGTGTACCTTGGCTTGGGGGTCCCTGACCATGATGTGCCGCATCACTTGTTCACTAGTGGGGAATTGAGGGGGTTTGTAGGGGATTGTGAAATAGTCAGGCTGGATAATATCAGGGAATGGAGCGAGTGGACAAAAAAGGACGTGGCGCACTTCGTTTTGATTGTGAGGAAGAAGTAGATAAGTCCATAGAAAGGTTATGGTAAGGAAACTAAGATGATACGGGTATATACCGACGGCGGCTCAAGAGGGAACCCGGGACTTGCGGCCTACGCCTTCCTGATCTTCAAGGACGGGAAAAAGCTCTATGAATCGGGGCGAAAGTTAGGTACTACAACAAATAATGTGGCAGAGTACACTGCAGTCCTTGAGGGCCTAAGGAAAGCCGCCGAATTTGATGATTCTGCAGAGGTCTTCTCGGACAGCGAACTAGTCATCAAACAGCTTAATGGGGAATATAAGGTCAAAAACGCCCACCTTAAAGAGTTACACTACAAAATAGGAGAAGTGGAAAAAAACTTTAAGAAAGTCAAATACTCGAACAACCCCAGAGAGCACCCTATGCAAAAACTGGCTGACAAGCTGGTTAATAAGTCTTTAGATGAAAAAGTATAGATGGCTACAAAGCCTGCGGCAGGAAAGCCAAGAAAAGTCCTTAGGATGCCCGCCGGTTTCACTGGCGCAAGAAGGGCCAATGTCATTAGGTCGCTAAGGGCTATTGACGTCAAAAAAGGCCTTGACCGCTTTGAGTCCGGCTTTGACAGGGCGATGTCAGAGAGGGCAAACGTCCTTTCTGGCGGGCTGCCGACTCGTGTCAACCGTGTTAGGTGGAGTATCCATGCCCCGGAGCCTACTGATTTTGTAAGGCCGCATACGTATGTCCTTAAGGCAGATGACGTTGAGATTGCACATGCAAATGTGGTTGTCAGGAACAATGATGGGAAAGTGGAGCTCGTAATAGAAGAAGTCCAGGGGCGCTTGCCCGGCCAGCCCCAACATGCGCGATTCGTGGAAAAGGCTGGGAAGGACGCAAAGACTGCAATGTTTGATATGGTACTCGGTGCGGCTTACGATGGCGGTTTTGACAGGGTACTCTACAAAGACGCGAAAGCAGACCGGAACTTTGAAAGACCATTCCTCTTGGACATACAAGGCCGACCAAAGAAAAGAGGTGCTGATGAGATTCGGAGCATCATGAAGAAGGGGTTCCTCAATCTGGCAAAGAGGGGCTCATTAAATAAGCGTGAGGGTGATTATGCAGTAAGGGATTTTCCGTAGAATATCTAGTGCTCGGGTATGAGATTTAATTGCTTAGGCTTAATTGAGTTAACTAAGTTAATTGCTTAGAATTAACTGATTCAATTGATTCAATTGCTTGGACTTAATTGTAATTGCTTAGATGCACTTCTTAACTGCTTCCTCGAGCTCTTTCATCATCCTTTCGGCATCCGCAAGAGTCTTTCCTTCTGCAGTCAGCCTAAGGAGCGGCTGCGTGTTTGAAACCCTTACAAGCGTCCAGCCATCGGGATAACTTATCTTGACGCCGTCTATTGTCAGCGGCCTCTTCTCGCGGAACATCTCGGCCAGCTTCTCAACGACATGGAATTTCAAGCCGTCTGAGACCTCCATGGTCCTTCTGATTACGGGATACTTGGGTATCCGTTTGGTTATCGCAGACAGCGGGTCTTTTGTCTCTGAAAGTATCTGGGTGAGATAAGCAGAGACTACGATGCCATCGTCAAATCCAAAGTATTCGGGGATTACAAAATGGCTTGAGCTCTCCATGGCAAATATCGCGCCGTCTTTAACTGCATCCGCCAAGAAGACGTCACCAACGCGCAAGCGCTTCACTGTTCCGCCCATCTCCTTGACGGCCTCTTCGACAGACATCGAGCAATCGACATTGAGGGCCACCTGCCCTTTTGTCTTTTGCAATATCTTCCTTGCTATTATAGTCCCTATCTCCTCGGCTGATTTTACCTCGCCCGTGTCGTCTACAAAGACCGCGCGGTCTGCATCGCCATCATATGCGACGCCCAGATCAGCGCTGGAACTTAAGACCGCAGACTGAAGGCCGCCGAGTGTTTTTTCATTCGGATAGGCGCTCCTGCCGGGGAAATTGCCGTCCGGAAAATCGTTTATTGTGGCAACATTGCATCCAAGCTTTTCAAATAGTTTTTTACCGAGCCCTGATGCTGCGCCGTTCCCGGGGTCGACAACCACCATCAACTTTCTCCTTACCTTGGTTTTTTTCGCTATGTAGTTTATGTAATCGTCAATGACCTTCTTTGACTGCATGATATCGTGACTGCCCCCTCCTTTGATGACCCATGTCTTTCGCCGGTATATCTCTTTTACGGGCTCGATGCATTCTGGATAGCCCGAACCGTCTCCTTTCCTAAACCGGATGCCGTTATATTCAGGTGGGTTGTGGGAAGCCGATATTATTATGCCGGCGACGGCCCCACTTTTTTCAGTGTAATAATTGGCGCACGGCGTTGGCATCATGCCGACGTCTGCAGTATCAAGCCCCGCTTCGTTAAGCCCCCGCGTAACTGCCGCTTGTATCTCCGGCCCGCCGTGGCGGGCATCCCTGCTCATTACAACAAGGCCCCTGCCTCCCAAAAAAGTTCCAAACGAGAGGCCTATCTTCTCAGCGAATTCCAAGGTTATCTCTTCTTTATAGACGCCCCTTATGTCATATGCCCGAAAGATGTTCTCGAGAGGTTCTGCCATTTTCTGTTTTAGGGTTATTTTAATGTTGTAAATAATAAATTACCTGACATGGCTAACATAGCTGTTCTTGGGCCCGCAGGGACCTTCAGTGATGAGGCTGCAAGGCTGTACTTTAAAGAAGGGAAGATGGGGTATATGCCAAGCATAAGCGCGGTTTTCGAGGAAGTTGCCTCTGGCAAGGCCAGCTACGGCGTTGTGCCGATTGAGAATTCGACGGAGGGGAGTGTAGGCGAGACCATCGAATGCTTAAGGAAATATGACGTCTGGATAGTGGCTGAGGTTTATAACGAAATAAGACACGTACTTGCCGGTGTAGGCA
>CAYSUP010000002.1:0-11753 GCA_964434205.1 uncultured archaeon
TCTGTGTATGTCTCCAATTACAAAAGCGGGAGGGAGATCTCACTGTCGGACATTGCAAAACAGTATAACATATCCACTTCGACGCTTAGGGATTATATCGGGTCGCACGACGGGATTGTCGACCCTGCTCAAAGGGCAAAGACTATCCTGGAGACTTATGCAGTGGGCGAGGACATGAACCAGCTGCGAAATATTGTCGACCAGATAAGCAAGAAATTGGACATATCGACTGCCAGGATAACGGCTGCTATTGCGTATTATATATATACTATCGACAATCAGAAGTATATAACTATTGAAAAGGTGGCGCGGGATTTCAACGTTTCGATACCGGCGCTCAGGTCTTACCTTGAGCCTTACCTCGCATCGATCTCGAAGACTTATCTTTTGTTCAAGAAGGGCGGCGCAAGCGACATCAAGGATGCACTCGGGAAGTTAAATGAACAAGAGGCGGAACTGCTTAACAGGGTGTATTCAAATTTTGGCACAAACATCTTTGAGCTCTCGATGCTCTTTGACCTTGGGGGCGCCCCGCGCGGAAGGTGGCAGCTTTTCATTAGAAAAATCGGGAAGCTCGGCCTGCTTGACATCTACAAAAAACCGCTTGACCCAAAGCAGTATTTCGCGCTGACAGGAGACATACGAAACCATCTGGAAAAGCCGGTCAGCCTGCAGAGGTGGGTTTAAAACGGTATGTACTATCCGGTTTTGAATCTGTAATGAATTTTTGAATCTGTAATGAATACTTAGCTTCGGCCCGAGAAACTCATCGCCTTCGGGGAGTATGTTGGTTCTTTTTTAAGGTTCGCTGAACCTTTTTAACTGCATTGCCCTCTGCATTTTTCGTGGCGACTATCGAATAAATGCCGCCCGGGATTGTTGCGGGTATGCCCCTTGTCGGCCTGACCTCTATCGCACCGCGGTCAAGGTGAAAATCGCCGACATCGTGCGCTTTGTTCACGTCCCCGTGCGGAAAGATATATGTCTTTGTGCCGTAGACGTGTATCTCAACGGGCAGCTCTAACTCGCCATTAGAAATCATTATGTTTGTTGCGCGGTGCGGCCTGCCATCCTTCCCTTCAACAAAATCGCCGCCTGCCTTTGCAGTCATCTCCATGATAGCCCGCCTGGGGAATGTATCCCTATGGCCATGAACCAGACTGCGGAGCTCGCCAAATGCCATGAATAATTGGGCGTTAAAAGAATAAAAGACTTGAACGGCGGGCCTTATGGTTGAAAAAGTAGCAAATGATGATTACAATATCCGGCTGTAGATTACAATATCTCGCCGTAGCCGATGAGTCTCCATTTCATGTCTATTCTCTTGGAGATGGCAAAGCGGTCGCCCTTCTGGCCGACTATCGGTATCTTCAGACCCATGGTGTACAAGTTGCCTTTCTGCTTTTGGATGAGGCCGACAGTGACTGTAGTTCCGATGCTAAGCATGAGCGGGTCGCTTGGCTTTATCTCGACCTCGCTGTCGATTAATTCGCGCTCGATAAGAGTCACTTTGCAGTCTATTGTCTTTAGTGGCTCCGGGAGAGTGCCGACTTTTCCGAGAACATTGCCCGACAATGCGTCCGACTTTGTCAGGTGCGGGTCTAAGGTTGTCTGAACCGCGATAAGACCGCCGGGCACCGCCCTGTCATATTTCTCAGAGCCTTCGTCTATTTCTACAATCTTTGTTTTCACCGGCTCCCAGAACTCCTGGTTCTGGCGCACCTTTTTTATCCCGGGCTTTATCTCTATCTCATCGCCCTTTTGCAATTGCCCCTGTATTAGGCTGCCACCGACAACTCCGCCCTTAAGTTCTTCTATCTTTGCGCCGGGCTTGTTTATGTCAAAGGACCTGGCAAGGTACATCTTTGGCAATTTTGAGGAATCGCGAGTAGGTGTGGGTATTATCTCTTGTATTGCCGCAATAAGAGCATCTATGTTTGCGTTGCAGTTGGCGGCTATCGGTATTATCGGGGCCTCTATCCCGACTTTCTTAAGGAAAGTTTCTATGTCAGCTTTGTTCTTCAGCGCAGCTTCCTTGTCAACGACGTCTATCTTGTTTTGCACGACTATGATATTTTTAAGACCCATTATCTGCAGGGCAAGAAGGTGCTCTTTAGTCTGCGGCTGCGGGCATTGCTCATCGGCAGCGATGACAAGTATGACGCCATCCATGAGGGCTGAACCGGAAAGCATGGTCGCTATAAGGGTCTCGTGGCCAGGCGCATCGACAAATGATATCTTCCTTAGGAATTTTGCCTTCCCGCCGCACTTCGGGCACTTGTCCTGCGTGGTGTAAGCGTCAAAACCAGAACATTTCTCGCATTTGTAGATAGATGTGTCAGCGTAGCCGAGCCTTATTGAGATGCCCCTTTTTATCTCTTCGCTGTGCCTGTCAGTCCAGACGCCGGAAAGGACCTTAGTCAGAGTGGTCTTCCCGTGGTCTACGTGGCCCACAAGTCCGATATTTGCTTCAGCTTGAGACATCTTTTTTATACTGGGTGATAATTTTTTCAAAACAAGAGAAAAAGAAAAAACAAAGGATTATGCCTTTGGAGCTTCGGCCTTGTGCTCTTGATGAGTCTCAGGCTTGTGCTCAGGCTTGTGCTCTTTCGGCACGAGGTTCGCCTCTGGCGAACCTGTGCGCAGGGTCGCTTCGCGACCCTCGCGAGCTTCTTTGTGCTCTTTTTTCTCCTCAGGCTTATGCGCAGCGGCCTCAGGCTTTGCAGCGCCTTCTGCTGGTGCGCCCTCTGCAGGCTTCTCAATGCCAAGGAGCTTTTCTATCGAGTCGTGGCCCTCTTTGACAACTATGGTGTTTATCTGGGCAATAGCGTCGTTTATTATGTCGCCTACTATTGTCTTTCTAAGCCTCATGCCATCGCTCAGCTTCTCTGGCCGGTAGCCGGCAGTGCGCGTAGTAAGAAGCGCTTTTGTCCTTCCCATGATATGGGCATCTTTTCTCATGGGGAATCCCTGCTTGTCTGACCCGCCCGTTATCTTCACTTCATAGCCCTTAAGGCCAAGCGGCGTCACGTTAACTATATCTCCTATTCTCTTTCCTAAGAAAACAGCAGCCAGGTCGTCCTTTGCCTCAAGGTTAAAGGACTTACCGGATTTTATCCCGACAACTATTTTGCATTCCATTTTTGTTTTGTGTTTCCTTCTGTTTCTTCAAAACAAAAAGACCCTTCACGCGAGGTTCATCGAGATGAACCTGCGCACAAGTTCACCGAAGGTGAACTTCGTGACGAAGTTGAAGGTTCCATTTTGTTTTGTGTAGAAAGCGCTTAGAATTAAGCTTCTAGCTTAGAATTAAGCGTCTTATTTGAAGCTAAGGGTATTAAAGGGTTTTTATAGCTATGTGGCGACCGTTTTATGGCCGCCTGGGACTATCCAAAGAAAATTGCAAAACGATAGGTTTAATACCTTATTTGTGATAACGAGTCGGGGGTACGTATCCGGCCAAACTGGTGCACGACAAGCCGGCTTTTTTGCAGAATGACTGAAGCCTTGCTAAACAGGGCCATTGAGATCGAGTCTCTTTTGGGCTTAGATGATCTCCTGAAGCATGGCATACGCCCGCGACGGGTCACCTTTGACGTCTCGCACAGCATTGTGGTCTATCCGCACAAAAACCAGATGGGGGAAATCTTGCATGGGGAGATATTCAATAAGCCTCTTGAGGATGTATCGCTCTATTTTCATTTTCCGTTCTGCACGGGAAAATGCAAATACTGCCATTATGTTTCCTTCCCTAAACTGAAGGACGCTGCGGTTGAGAGCTACCTAAGCCTGCTTAAAAAAGAGATCGCCCTTATGAAAGAAACCGGCCAGCTCGACAGCGTGCGCATACGCACGGTCTTTTTCGGCGGCGGGACGCCGACGTGCCTTGCAAAAGAGCATTTGGAAGACATAATAAAGTTCATTTTTGATGAGTTTGATGTACCCAAAGATATTGAAAAGACTATAGAAGCAAGCCCTGAGACAGTCACTCTTGAGAAAGCGCAGATGCTAAAGGACATTGGGATAAACAGGGTTAGCATAGGCTTTCAGGATTTTAATGATGCGGTCTTAAGGAATGTCGGCCGCAGGCACGACTCAAGAACTGCGATCGAGGCTTATAGGACGATTAAGGACGTGGGAATAGGGTGTGTCAACATAGATTTGATGTTAGGGCTTCCAGACCAGAATGCAAAGACCGTGTACGGGATGCTCGATGGTGTCTTTGAGGTTATGCCTGATTCAATAACGGTTTACAGCAACCGCCTAAAGCCGCATGTCCCCATGTACCGCACCTTCATCAATGAGCCCTTGAGGTTTCCCTCGGACAAAGAGCTGCTTAGGATGAGGATAATGCTGCAGGAGGGGCTAAAGGAGATGGGCTATAAGCAAGAGCTTTTAAGGTGGTTTGTCAAGGGATGCAACGAAGAGCTTATGTACCAGCGGCACAAGTGGGGCGAAACGACTGATGTTTTGGGCTTTGGCCTGTCGGCTTATTCATTTGTCAATAACTGCCAATACATAAACCACGACTCCATGAGCCTCTATGCCAGGGAACTGAACTCAATGAGGCTTCCGATTCAAAAGGGCAAATGCCTGAGCAGGGAAGAAGCTATGAGAAGGAGCATGATATTCGGCCTTAGGGCAGGGCTTAATAAGAAAAGGTTCTTTGAAAGGCATGGCACTTCGCCCGAAGATGTTTTTGGGAATGAGCTAAAAGACCTTGAGGAACTCGGCCTGATAGAAAGCGACAAGCGGGAGATAAGATTTACCTACAAGGGCGCGCTCTTTGGCGAAGAGATATGCGGGAAGTTCGCTTATGAGAAGATGCTGCCGGCAACCTGAAGAAATGTGTGGGAGTGCTGCGGATAACTTATCATGATACGCGGGAGTAATGTTTATATCCTTTAAAACCATAATTTGCCATAGAATAACATGGTCGCCAAAAGGTGGAAGATACCCCCGGAAAAGCTCACTGTGGTCATGTCGCCAAAGCCCCAGGGCACCAAACACGAAACGCACCATACGAGATTTATTACCCGGCCTTTTGTCGGCAAGAGAATCTCGCCTAGTGAGGAGGAGCTGGTGCTTTATACCGGCAGGGACAAAGACCAGGTGCATCTGCCCGTCCCCTGGCATGCAACCCAGGGACCTACCCAAAGCAAAGTCCACGGCCCCCTGACCTTTAAGATGTCCCGGGGGCAAAACGGGAATTATATAACAAGGATAATGTACTCGGATGTTGGAAGAGAAGGCGTTGCAGTATATATGCTCCCAAAAGGCACTAACAGCCTAAGGGATATCTATGATAGGATGGCAGAAGCCCAACCGCACAATGAGACGCCGCATCTGCAGGCTGCAGACCTGGAAGGCCATTCGACAGTGGAGGTGGTACCTAATAAGACGGTGCTTGTATTCGGCGTTCCACATGGTACGGTGAGGGATAAACATCTGTATATCGGCAAGTATAAAGATGCGAGAGGTGTTGAAAGAGTGGGTTTCTTTGATGAGCACAAGAATCTATACCCGTGGATGACCTTCTTTGCGGACAAGAAGAAATTCAGGGAAGAGGCATAGTAAGATTTCAAAGATCTAATCGCCGTCTTTGAGCTCTCTGGACTCTGCATTAGGAATCTCGCGCGCTTGTACTCGGTGCAGCCGGTCTTGGGCTTCTGCATGCTCCCTTTGCCGAAGCTTTATTAATGGCATGATGCGTGCACTCTCCTCTGGGAACATCCTACGCCAATCGGATATTATATTTCTATATGCGGGCAAAAGCGGGCTTACACGCTGTGGCTGCGGCGGCCCCCTTGACATCTGTTGGTTTATCCGGTCAAACATCCCCTGGCGTATCATGTCAAATACAGTCGGCTGTTTCCCTTCGGGGGTCTCTGGCAAAATCGCCGGTCTTTGCGCTTGCGTTTCAGTCGGTAACTGATGGCGCTCAGCATCCCTCCTCATTATGGGACCCATTTGGCCTTCGATATTAAGGACCATCTTCTTCAGCAATTGCTTCTCATGCGCATATTGCGGCCTGGACCACCAAGCGTTGCGCGCCCGCAGCAGCTCTTTGATAGATTCTATCTTCGGTTTCCATTGCGGGACTTTATTTGTCTCCCCGGGCTCCATGACGATATTTGATAATGCAGTGCTCCTTCTGGCGTGCATGCCGCCCTTTATGTGTGCCACTGGATTGGTAAAGCCTGTCACGGAACCCCCGGGGAGGTCTTGGCCTAATGCTTCATAAAATACGCGGTCTTCGCCCCTCTCGGAGGACTGGATGAACGGATAGCTGAGCAGCACGTGAGGCCGGGCATACATGTTACCTGCCCCCAAAGTGGGCTGTAGTGTAGAGGGTATCCGCTCACCGGAGAGGGGGTTTATGCCGCCAGAGAGATAATGGGGAGAGAATGCAGATCTTCCAAGGCCTACCGACTCGCGGGACTTGCGCACAAGGTTCAAAAAACCTGAATGTACTGACAGGGGGCCAAGGAAACGCCTTGAGAAGACTGCACGGGCTAAGGGCACCCTTTCCGTACTCATCAGATTCCCATCAAGATCGCGTATGCGCACATCCACCTCGATGTCCTTCATTCGCTTTAATCTCGGCTTTTTCACGTCACGCGTACCGCGCAGGAAAGACTCGATTGAGGTTAGGGTCGTGCCTATCGAGTCCTGGGCAGCCACGTCACCGTCGAAGGTCACGCCACCGCCCGCGACTAAAGTCCTTGCATTCTCGTTGAAATGCCTGTCTATGTTATGGAAATAAGAACCGGTGTCTTTGAGGACTAAATGCCCCTCTGCAGTCTTGCCGAATAACTTGGCATCTTTGCCAGCGAAATGCGCAGTAGTCCTGACCAGGTTCTTTGCTACGAGGTCGTCGTCAAAAAGGATGGCGACATTCTTCGGATTGTCCAAAAGGCCTTTTTGATATGCCAACACTGTGACGCGGTTGCGCGCGGGGCCGTATCCGTCAGGTGTTGAGTTGAGGTTCCCGACATAAGATGGCAATTTTCCCCACCGCTCAGGGTCACTGCGGTAGATGCCATTGAGTACGCGCCTCTGTTTGCGGATACCCATGTGGTGTATCCGTATGTTCTTCAAGCCTGCCTTGTGGGCCTCCTTCTCCAGTGCTTCGAAATCGATACGATTTTTATGCGCATCCTCGTGGCGGCTATAATCGGCTATGACAAAATCTATGGGACCCTTGTAATTGTGGTGGTGGGCATTCTCTATGAAAGACTTGACGCAGTAGAACAGGCCTTCCGGCCTGGCACTGGGTATGAGTATGACCTTCCTGCCGTGTACGGGCACATCCTTGTATTCCGGTTCGGGCGGCAGCGGTTTTGACAAAAGCGTGACAGCCTTGCCGCGTTCAATGACATTGCCCTGGGCATCCCTTTTTTCCCTGGGGCTAAAGAGTATTTGAGGTTTTTTAGGTACGGCTCTGCCTCTGCCAGACTTTTTAACCTTCCCGGGCCTGCGAGTTGCCATTGGGGGATATAGCTCATTAAAGCAGAAAAACAATGGATGGTTGTTTTTTAAGATTTAACAGATAGTGTAGATGATGAAACCGCACGGAACTGCAAGGCCTAGCTGGCTGGAACACCCGCAGCACGCCCACCTTAGACCGCACGTCGAGAGACTGCCAGAGCCGCACAAAACTCTTCTTCTGAAGATGACTGAACACCCGGAAACAAGGCTAAAGCTGCTGCAGGATGAACAAAGCAGGGACCATGAGGAGAGGCAGGGCCTTGAGGGACAACTGACCAGAACTGAGGCAGATGATAAGAGGGAAGAAGAACTCTTTATGATGACGAGAAAAAGGGCAGAAAGGGTCGTGGAACTGCAGAGGGCTCTGGGGGCACTTAAAAGAGAGACGGGTTAGTCATTTAGCCGATCGCCCGATATGTACTATCCTCTTTAGCAGCTCCGTTTCCTCGTCGTTGAGGAATTTCTTGCCTCGCTTGATTATCTGCTCGTACTGGTCAAAGGTGATGTAGGTGTAGAACGTGTCGCCCTCTTCGATTTGCCGTCCGACAAGGGGGCCGTCTATCCCGACCGCCAGCTCGTCGCCCCGCTTTGCCTCTGCAACCGCCTCGTTCTTCTCCTGCAGGGACTTGATCGGGCCTATCTTTGTCCCGTCCTCCTTCATCAGCATGTACCCGGGCCTTATTCTGCCCTTCTTGACTGCTATGCCGACTACTGCCGGGTCAGACCTTCTGAAAGTACAGCCTTCTAAGAATTTCAGCTCGGCAGGGAAGGGTATCGTGTCGAACATCGCCATCTCCTGCTGCTTTTTTATCTCCTTGACAAGCTCTCCATAATCCTCGATTATCTTGTATATGACTTTGTTGGCGATGATATCAACATGGGAAGTCTTTGCGTGCTGGGCAATCTCTTCCGGCACAGGCGCATTGAAGGCTATAACTATCGCGTGCTCGGGATTCTGCTTTTTTATCGACTCGGCCTCCATGAGGTCGGTTTTTGTAACAGCACCTATGTCCGCCTTTCTCACCGGCACATCCATCTTCTTCAGCATCCCGAGGATGGCCTCTAGGCTGCCTATAGTATCCGCGCGCACTATGACACCCACGTTCTCATGGTCAAACCTCACGGATTCCAGCTCCTTCTCAATGAGTTTCTTAAGCTCTGCGACATTCCCGTCAGCAACATAGACCTGCCCGCCGGGAAGCGCATTCTCAATCCCGGGCCCGACAAGCTTAAGGCCGCTTGCAGCAGATATTGAAGCTATGTTATCAAACCGGTCCTTCGGGTCGCGCATCTCGTCAAGCGGCTTTGGCTTAAGGAGGGCTTTGACCTTTGTCTCTATCGGTCCTTCCTTTCCGCTGAGTATGACCGTGTCGCCGCGCTTGATAGTCCCGTCGTAAAGGATGACGTCAAGGCTGGTCCCAAGTCCTTTTTCCTCTTTCACCTCAAGGATGCTTCCCTTGCCCGGACCCTTGACCTCTATCTGAAGGCTCTTTTCAAGATATTTCTGGGAGAGGCCCGTAAGGATCATCAATGCCTCGGCAACCCCCTCGCCTGTTTTTGCTGATACCGGGATAATTGTCACTTGCTTTGTGAAGTCTTCGACCCGGTCAAAGCGCTCAGACTGGATCCCCATCTCGCTGAGGCGGCCGACCAGTTCATAGAGCTTTGTCTCGACCTCTTTTTGGGTGAACTCCTGCTGGTCCCTGAAGGATTTCATAAATGAGTAGGTGTCGCCCTTAAACCAGCCAGTGAGAAGGTCTATCTTGTTAGCAACTATTATAAATGGGGTCTTGTAGGATTTGAGTATCTCGAGAGCCTCGATAGTCTGCGGCATAAAGCCCTCCCTGATGTCAACAACAAGGACTGCCAAATCAGCGATGCTCCCGCCGCGCTTCCTTAGGTTTGTGAAAGCCTCGTGGCCCGGGGTGTCCACGAAGAGGAGGCCGGGGATTGTGACTTTGACCTTCATAGCTTCGAGCATCGCACCGCAGATCTTCTTGACGACATCTATCGGGACTTCCGTCGCGCCGATGTGCTGCGTGATTCCACCTGCTTCGCGGGCCGCGACAGTGCTCTCCCTGATCTTGTCAAGAAAGCTTGTCTTTCCGTGGTCCACGTGGCCAAGGACCGAGATTATCGGCTGGCGGATCATTGTCTAGAAGTGCTTCGGAGAATTCGTTCCAAGAAAGCGGGTTAATTAGAATAAGTAAGATATTAAATCTTGCTATCAGTTTCAGCCTCACTAGCAAAGGCACCGTGCTACTGTGGGCAATCTTGTGGACAATTCTCTTTCTCGCCTGCGGCACCGTCGCAGGTGCCGTCGCCGCAGTAGCTGGAATCATCCAACGGCGGCTTGCCGCCATCCAAATGAGGTTTATCGCCACCTGAAGGATTTGCACAATCCTGCGGGCAGTTAGTACTTGTTTCGCCGGGTTCGCACTTGCCGTTGTTATTGCAACCAGAGGGCTGTGGATTCATAATGGGTGCAGCAGACCAGGTATGTGGCACGTAAGCAGGCAAAGCCTGGCTAATCGACTCTATATATACAGGACTCTTCCCGAGCTGTAGCGTAACCTGCCCGTTGCCTGCTACCGCACCGCCGGTATTGAATGCTGTAGCGTAATTTGTCACCTGCTGGCCAGAGTCATATCGAGGCACAGCTTCGGTTATCCTGAGGTTGCCGCTGGCGCCCAGTTGTAGCGTAACTGACTTTGTCGCTGCCCCCGGCTCATTCCAGTAGTCCCACCAGGCCACCCAGATGGGCTTACCATTCTTGAGAAGCTTAAAGACATGCATGTTGTTTGAGTTATAAATCTCCTGAAGGTTTGTCCAGTTAGACCCCTCGAGCTTTTCGACCATGAGTTTATAGGAGAAGTAAGCCAGCTTCTTTGTCCCATTTACTGTAAGAAGCCCCCATTTAGATCCTTCATCACAAGCCTTTTCGGCTGGCAAGAGGCTGCAATTCCCGACACCACCGTCGACAAGAGTGAAAAAAGCTATCACATCAACACCGTGCTTAATCGGAAATAAATACCGTTTTACTATCTCCTGCGCCTGTGTCTGCTCGGAGTAATAATAATTGGGTATCGGCACATCAAAAGGGTTATCATTGCTTAATGCGCCCATCTCGGTTATTATCATGCCCTTGGTTTGCATATACCTTTCAGAGAATATTTGCAGCCGTGCCTCTAGGTTGACTATGGAGTCATAACCATGGAAGTTCATCACATCGAAATACTCACTTTCGGTAGAATCAAGCCGTTGGAGCCAAGTTGCCAAAGCCATCTCGTCGGGCGGCTGCTCGTCGCCCTTTATCGCAAGCGAACTTAATATGCCTGCGAGCGCGCCGTTGGACACTTTACAGTCCGGGCATACTTCTTTGATAGCTGAATAGGTCATCTCCATAATGTGGAAATACTCATCCATACCCCTACCAAGTTCACAGGGCTTAAAGAAGCAGCCGCCTTTTTCAGGGCAGCCCATGTCTGGCTCATTGCCGGTAGACCAGTACTTCCAGGGATTGTTGAGTATCGCCTCCCTTGTCTGCGCCGATGGGTACTGACCGTCACCTGTCTTGTAACAATCAGGGGCTGCAACTGTGCATCCAAAGTCCTCATCGCCGTCGTACCGCTCGACTATTTTCTTCACAAAAAGCTTGTAAGCGTTTTCGTCACAAGGGAGGCTGCAGGGGTTTGAAGCATGGCAAGTCTCCTGGTCCCAAGAGGGCATATCCGTGGCAAAGATGTTCATAGTCTTTATTCTTGATTCATACAGGCCTACGGCCATGTCATCAAGATCTGTATCTCTGGTGCGCTGCGGTATCGTGAAGGAACCGTCGGTAGTATCAGCCCTCTCAAAGAAGATATAAGTCTCTCCGACCCATTTGACACCGAGGTCTATTAGGTAATCCTTTGTCGCACCCGGCGGGGAGATGAACCTTGAGTCTATTTCCCTGTAGCTCTCGAGGCCGTCATATTCTATAGAGATCCCAAACGGGCTGTCCTCGTAGCCCGTTGAAATCGGATTTATAATCGGTGGCGACGCAGTACAGTCCTCTGGACAGATTCCTTCTAAACGCTCTTTCTCATCACAAGAGCCATCGCCGCAAAATTGCGGAGAGCCATCCGGCTTTGTGCTATTTGAGATATTATTGTCGCCGGGCTTTCCGCTATCTGGAGCCGTGCAGTCATCAAGGCAATTTAATTTGTCATCCGGGTCGCATATCCCGTCGCCGCATGCGGATATCAGAGTTTTATTTTCGG
>CAYSUP010000003.1:0-11372 GCA_964434205.1 uncultured archaeon
CTTGACAAGGGCGAGGCACTTATTACCTCGAATTTCACCAAGTTTGCAATCCCCGTATCGATACCCCTCTTTGACAGGGATTATCTTTCCAGGTTTGCCGCGCCTAAAGAAACAAAAAGGGACTTTTCAGGATTCAAATAATCAAAATGCCGCCGCACGCCCCCAAAAGGCACATAAGGCTCGATTCCGGCAATATCATAGCCACCGACAGGCATTACGGGGTATGGCTGCCAACCTCATTTTGTACCGGCATGGCCCTGCATAAACCCGGGCAACCTGGTGCAGTAGTTGGGCATAGGGCTTACCTATCTCGAGGGTGTTTTCGTGAATCGCCGACCGGCGCCACTCTTGGCAGGCTCAATGCGGGTGAAGTTGTAAACTTAGAAGAGAAATATTCCCACCCCTCCGATTTTATCGCGCTTATGCGTTCTGGGGCCGAGAGGTTCGGCGACCCTGCCAAAATGACGCTTACAATAATGCCCGGCAACATGCCGGATATGGACGTGGTACGCCATATTGCAGAGTCTGCACGGGAGGCAAAAAATGCAGGTCACATTGCTGACTTCTCCATATTGCGCGCCACAAACGGTAAGATGCACAGGGTGCAGGCAACTGACGGCACTATTCATCTCGAAGACATCCGAGCTTTATTAGGGAGATTTGGCAAAAAGCCGAATGAATCCGAATGGATTGAGTAATAATTAATCTGAACACCGCCAATATGAAATTCGCACACATGGCCGACCTCCATCTCGGGGGCTGGCGTGATCCGGAACTTGAGGGGATGAACCTCTCGGCCTTTGAGAAGGCGCTTGACATTTGCGTAAAGGAGCGGGTGGACTTCATTGTCATAAGCGGCGACTTCTTTGACACGTCAATGCCGCCTTTTGATGTTTTGGATTTTGTCACAAGAAAGCTAAATGACATAAAAAAGGCAGGGATTTCCGTTTACACCATCTCCGGTTCGCACGACCACTCGCCCTCAGGCAAGACAATACTAAAGGTTTTGGAGAATGCCGAGCTTATAATAAACGTGGCGCGCGGCACGGAGGCGGACGGCAAGCTCAAATTGGAGTTCACAACTGATAAGAAAACGGGCGCAAAGCTTACGGGCATCTTTGGAAAAAGCGGCTCACTTGACATCGAGTATTACAAGCAACTTGACAGGTCGATTGAGAAAGAGCCCGGATATAAGATATTCCTCTTTCACTCGGGCATTGAGGAGTACCGGCCGGATTATCTAAAGGACGTCGCTGCGATGCCCTTGTCGCTATTGCCAAAAGGCTTTGACTATTACGCCGGCGGGCACATCCACCACAAAAGCGAAGAGGAGTATGGGGCGGGTGGTGCGAAGGGCAGTGGCAAGGGGAAAGTTGTCTTCCCCGGGCCCATCTTTCCCTGCAACTTCCAGGAGCTGGAGAGGCTTAAGGCCGGCGGATTTTATGTTGTTGAGAAAAACGTGGCCCGATTTATCGACCTAAAAGAGAGGGAGGTAGAAGTCATCAAAGTCAATGCTGAGAACAAGTCGGCAAAGGACGTTGAAGTCGAACTGGAAACTAAGATAGATTCCTTAGACAAAAAGGATTTTATTTTGTTGATAAAGGCATCGGGGACTTTAAAGGAAGGCAAGCCCCCCGATATCGACTTTCGCAGGCTGGCTGGCGAGGCCATAGCAAAGGGCGCATTTGCGGTGCGCAGGAACACCGGCTCTCTTTCTTCAAAGGAATACGAGGAAGTCATGGTCTCGACAGATACCGTCGAGAACCTGGAAGCGCGCATAATCAAGGAGCACCTTGGACAATCGGGCATGAAAAACGAAGCCGCCCTCGTGGAAAAGCTGCTAAAGCTGCTCGATACTGAGAAGATGGAAGGCGAGACCACTTCGACTTTTGAGCGGCGCATTCTCGCAGAGGCCGATGACGTAGTCAAAGAGGTCGATGAAACCGTCAAAGAGGCCGAATGAGACATCATCAAACATATGGTTTAGATAGCCTTAAACATGTGATTTAAATAACTCCTTGGGCAATATACAAAACTTAAACCACTCTACAAAACTTAAACCACTTAAAAATGAAATTCCGAGCCCTATTTGCGTTATTGGTGATAGCGTCTACGGCCGCTGCCTGGAGCAACGGCTTTTCCGCACAGAACAAGCCCACATTTGCAGACAGCGCCAACCAATGGTCAAAGAGTTCCATGTACGGCACCCATGACTTTTTGGCAGAGTATGCCATGAGCTTTTTGCCTGCCAGCGAAAAGGCATGGATACAGAACAACACATTCCTTTACGGGACTGAGCTTCCCGACAGCACAAAGATGAGTGAGAGCATCGGCGATCGCGGCGCCCAATTCATAACTTTTGACAGCATGGGCAATGTAATCAACGACTCACTCGCTGCGAGGGCGACACTGAAGTATGATTACCTTGTCAACAGCCTAAAGACAGGTGCCGATGTCACCGCCTCAAAGTGGGCCGGTGCGATGGCATCCTATGTCTCTGACGCTGCTTTATTCCCGCGCGTTATCCAAAGTTCCCAAAACGGGCTCAAGTTTGAGGGCTACATGCAAACTCTCACCGGTGCATACCCGTCAGAAAAATTCCGGGAAAAATTCGGCAGTTACATAAGCTTTGACGGGAACCTTGAGATGATCTCCCCCTATGATGCTATCCTAAGGGTCGGGCAGGCAACGTACCTTGGCAAAAAGGACGGGACATGCTCGGCGCAGTGGATGGAAGACCACTACGACCCAAACAGCCCGGACTTCATCGCATGCGCCGGAAGGGACCTTAACAACGCTGTTAATGCGATAGCGGATGTGATACACACTGCATATCAGGCTTCAAAGGGACAGGCTTACACAGCTCGCGCATATGACTGGGCAAATTCGGCAAAGCCGGCACCCCCCGTGCAGCAGCCGGCCGCTCCTCCGGAGAAGCCAGAGCAGCCAACTGCAGAGCAGCCTGCTGGCAATGGCAGCCAGGATATCGAGGTGCCCGTTTACTCGCCACCTTCCAAAGCAAAGCCGCAGAAAGAGAGTGCCATCTGGCTATACCTGATAGCTATAATAATAGTTGCGGTTGTTGCTTTTGCAGTGATCAGGCTTGTCGGCAGAAGAAGATCTGCTGGCGTTGCCGAGAAGCTTACTGAAAAGCCCAGGGCTGAAAAGGAAAAGATCGGGAAGAAGCAAAAGAAGGCGAAGGTTGCACCTGTAAAGGTTTCTCCGGCCAAGGCTGCCCCCACAACATTCTCTCTTGCAAAAGTCGCTCCTGCAAAAGCCGCCCCTGCAAAAGTCGCAGCTGCAAAAACAGTCGCTGCCGTCCCCGAGAGCCCGGCAATAGGCGAGACTAAGGCCAAGCTAAAGGAAGTCCTTGAGGAATCCGGGCATATAGAAGATAATGGCGAGGAGAACGAAGAGAATTCAGAACAGAGCGATATAGAACAGAGTGACGATAAATAAAACAGAGTGATGATAAATAAAACAGAGTGACGATAAATAAAACAGACTGATGATTACTAAGATTATCCCTTGCGCCATATAACCTCTTGGCGGCTGATAACCTTGGCAACTGATAACTTTTAATACTCGATGAAAATGGACAAAAACATATTAATATCTATCGTGGTCGCTGTTGTCATTGCAGCAGTCTTCTTTCTTTTCCTGCTGCAGATGAGGCCTAGTGAAGTAAGCGTTCCTGCGAACAGCTCAAACAATGTAGCCGTTAACACCACCCCCGGCCCGGTTCTTGGCGGGGATAGGGACGAGCACGGCTGCATACCATCGGCAGGCTATACATGGTGCGAGGCCAAGCAAAATTGCCTGAGGACATGGGAAGAGCCCTGCGAGGAGCCGCGCTTTGGCAAGAAGCTCGGGGAAGCGATAAATGAGAAGTGGGGATTTAAAGGCACGATATACATGGCAACAAGGGAGATAGGCGACGAGGGATGGCTTCGGGGAAGCCTCAACGTCCCGAATGCCGCTGAATATGCAAGCCTCTGTGCCATCTTCATGCGCGGGAACCTGACTTGGTCACTCGATGACGGGACTACACTAAATAACCATAATCCCGTGATAATAAACGGGAAATCGGTCTGCGAGATAACCCTAAAGAACGGCCTTGCCAAGCCCTGCGGGACATTGACCCTGCACATGGACATGAATTCTATGAAAGCCGGCTATAACAAGACCCGGGACAACTGGCAGGATTTCTTCACATGCGCGCCGTCAGTCAATACGGCCTATTGCATTGAAGAATGCAATGCCATGATGGATGTCCTGATGAGCCAGGAGCGCAGACCCATGGTAAACTAGGGAAGTTTCCTTATCTCTTCCGGTTTTATTTTATTCTTTTTCAAACTTACCTATGATAATCAGGGGGCTGAAGTTAGAGAACATACGAAGTTACGCTGCAGCGGAAGTCAGCTTTCCCGAGGGGTCGGTACTCCTTTCAGGCGACATAGGCAGCGGCAAAAGCACAATCCTCCTTGCAATAGACTTTGCCCTATTCGGCATCCAAAAAGACCTCAGCGGAGCCGGGTTGTTACGCCATGGCAAGGAATCCGGTTCAGTGGAGCTTAACTTCGAGGTCTCCGGAAAAACTTACACAATAAAGCGGACCCTCAAGAGAAAGGGTGATGCAGTCCGGCAGGCCACCGGCTTTATTGTCTCTGGAGGGACGCAAAAGGACCTGACTGCCGAGGAGTCAAAGGCCCATATACTCAGCCTGCTCGGCTACCCCCCGCAGGCACTTAAGAAAGACAGCGCTTTACTCTACAGATATACGGTCTACACCCCGCAAGAGCAGATGAAGCAGATAATATCGGCCGACGAGACCGAGCGCATGGATCTGGTCCGTCGCTTGTTTGGGATCGATAGGTACAAGCGCATTGGAGAGAACGCGGAACTCTATGCAAAAGAGCTTCGCGGCCGCGCGCGGGAACTCTCGGGCGAGATCGTTGATTTGGATGAGAAAAAGAAGCAGAAGGGCGAGCTGTCCAGGGAAGCCGAGAAGGAGACGGGCGAGATAAAAAAACTCAAGGAAAAAGTTGCACTGCAAGAAGAGGCCGTTTGCAAGAAGAAAAAGGAGCTTGACGAACTTCAGGAGAAGATCGAGGCAGTCAACAAGAAGAGGCAAAAATATGCTTCGCTGAAGGCGGAGTTTGACACGCTGAAAGCCGAGAACTCAAGGCTTAAGACCTCTTTTGACGAGATAGACCCGAAGGTTGACGTCATCAGCAAAAAGATCGAGGTCTTCAATTCATTCAAGAAGCCGGCCGTGACCGCCAAGGAGCTAGACGAAAAGATTCTGCTCTTGGAAAAGAAGGAACGGGACCTGATATCCAGGTCATCTTCCCTGGAAACCGAGATAAAATCGCTCTCAGCGATTCTTGAAAAAGGCGTCTGTGGGACGTGCAGGCAGAAGGTGGCCGACGGGACATCTTTCAAAGAGGGCATCGATGATAAGAAGGCCGGGAATGAGAAACTAAAAAAAGAGCAGTCTGATGTCCGCACCCAGATAGAGTGGCTGAGAAAAGAAGCTGTCGGCGCACAAAAGTACGACTCGCTTGCGCGCGAGAATGCCCTGGTCGAGGAACGGAAAAAAGAGCTTCTTGAGACTAAAGCCAAATACAAGAAGGACTATGACAACAACCAGATGAAGCTCAAGTCTTTGGCAGCCGGGATAAATGCCCTGGCTATAGAGATCAAAAGCGATGAGTTCTCAAAGGAGTTTAAGGAGAAGCAGAAGCAGTATGAAGAACTGCGCGCAGCGAAGGAAGGACTGCAGAGGCAGGAGTCTATTCTCCTGCAGAAGGTCAAAGGCCTGAAAGAGCGCGCAGATGAGCTTTCCGGCGAGATAAAAAAGAAGGAAGCTGCAAAGGCAAAACTGGAGAAGTGCAAGGCCTATGATGCCTGGCTGCGCGATTTCTTTGTGAAGCTGATGGCCACTATCGAGAAGCATGTGCTTGTCAGCGTGCAGCACGAGTTCAACTCGCTTTTCCAGAAATGGTTCGCGATGCTTGTCATGGATGAGGGGCTGTCGGCCCGTGTGAATGACAACTTTGCAGTCGTTGTCGAGCAAGACGGCTTTGAGACTGACTATTCCTTCATGTCAGGCGGCGAGAGGACGGCTGTTGCGCTCGCATACAGGCTTGCCTTAAACAGGGTTATCAACGATCTGATTGAAAAGATCAAGACAAAAGATTTGCTTATACTGGACGAGCCGACAGACGGCTTCTCATCCGACCAGATGAACTCAGTCAGGGACATCCTGCTCGAGCTCAATAACAGGCAGACTATACTCGTCAGCCACGAGCCGAAGATAGAGAGCTTTGTTGACACGACAATCAGGTTTGTAAAGGAGAACGGGGTAAGCAGGATTGTAGCGTAACTTTTTGTTTTGTAGTGTAACTCGTTTTTGTAGTGTAACTCGTTTTTGTAGTGTAACTTTTGTATATCTCCAGTTGTAGCGTAACTATCGTTTCATCTGCGCCTTCAGCATCTTCTCAGGCTCTTTCAAAAACTCGGTCAGATAATCACGCAGTTGCATGGCCGGGATTCTCACATACTTTGTCAGCTCTGGCGGAGGCTGGAAATAGCCATTCTTTGTCAGGCGAAAGCCCAGGCCGACATAGTCCTCGACAACCGCGCACCTCACAGTCTTCATCCCGGCTTTCTTAAGCGCCCTAAAGCGGTGGTGGCCGTCAAGGACTGCATACTCGTCTCTCTTCGGGTGCTTGATTACTATCAGCGGCTTTACGTGTTTGCCCTCTTTGACGTGTTTGGCATATCTTGCAACGCCCTCATCATGCACTTTTTCGTCTGCAACAATCCTGTTTATGTCAATCTCTCTGGCATGCCCCTCAGGGTCTTTGTATGCGGTGATAAGGTCGACCACTTTTATCTAAGCATCCCGGTCTGCCAGGCAAAAAACCCGGTTATGAAGACTAGCACCCCTGCGATTATGCCTATTGTTGGAAGAGTGTTGTCACCGGACGTTCCCATCTGCCAGTCCTGCAACTCGGTCTCGCCGCCCGTTGTCTGCTTCTGGCCCTGGCCGACTTGGCCATAGACGCCAAAGACCACATTACTCTCTGCAGTGGACTTGACGTAGTATATCCCCGTACCGGTCGCGCGTGCATCGTAGAGCCGGAACCACTGCTCGTTCATCTCAGGTTGCGGCCCCCTCACGTCGTTGCCCTGCGAGTCATAGACAAAGAGATCATACGTGTAGCCCTTGGCCCCGCTTAAGGCGGCTATATAACCGCCTGCAGGAGTCACAGAGATCCGAGAGAAAAATATGTCGCCAAAACCGGAGTTCGAATCTATCGTGGGCATGAGCTTTTTCCAGGTTCGCGCCCCGTTTTGTATGTAATATATCCAAGAGCCATCATCACTGGACTCTGGCAGCGATGCGACTATGACATTTCCCGAATCGCTCTCTGCGACGCACTGCGGGTTCTTCTCATCAAGTGGGTCTATCTGCACCTCAGCCCCGAAGCGGCTCCTGCAGATGCCCTTGACCCCGTACTCACGGCAATCACCTAGGGACGACCCGTCCAGAGCGTAGAATGCGGAGTCGCTGTTACTGGAACTCTGGCACTTAACTTCATCAGCCCCCGCACCGCTTACCAAATCCTGCGTCAGCT
Source organism: uncultured archaeon (assembly GCA_964434205.1). GTDB lineage: Archaea > Altiarchaeota > Altiarchaeia > JAFGQM01 > JAFGQM01 > JBFYKJ01. Next base: position 7,647 of record CAYSUP010000003.1, read on the forward strand.
CTGTAAAGCCGCTTGAGTACAAATTGCCCACATGGCATACGAAGGCCCCGTCAGCCGATAGGTCAGCATCCTGGTGAACACTCCCCTCCGGGTTTTCAGATATCAACACGCCTGTCTTGCTGTAGATATACCTGTTGCCTATTAGTATCTTAGACCCGTCGTAACTTATCCTCATAGAAGGGTATAACGGCCCCCTTTCAGAATCAAAGCGTATGTACGGGAAGACAAAGTCTGAAAGCTTCTGGCCTTCTTTTGTGAATACGAGCAGCTTCATCGGGTTCTCATCTGCGGCAGAGCTTGCAGCGAGCACCGCAATTGCGCTCCCGTCGCCTGATATCCGCGCATACTGCAGGTGGTATCCTGTCCCAAGGTCCTGCGTCCACAAATCGTTCTGTTGCGGCGCAAAAGTTATCCCCGCGTCGTTTTGATAACTCTGAATAGGCGAGATGTCGCATTGCACGGTTGTATCCTGCCTGCTTTCAACAACGATGTTTGCAGTAAACGAGGTGTAGCCTGCCTTTGTGACCATTACTGTGTAGTCGCCCGGGACGACACCGCCAAGCTCTGCAATCCTCGTCCCCTCCCCGCCGCGGTAGTTAAAGAACCCCGAGTCAAGGTAGAAGTTGTAGCCGCCTGTCGGGCAGACAATCTTAACGTAGCCCGGGTAATCCATAAGCACCAGGTCCACCCCGGCCAGATACAGCCCGTCCTGTGTTGCGAGATCTGTTGTGTTAATAGCGAAAGTCACATTCGCAGTCCCGTCAAACTCGTGCGTCGGGCTGTGCGCGGTCAGAGTGTGCGTGCCCATCCTCGTCACGCCGACTATCTTATACTCGCCCTTTGAATCTGTCTTGTCACTTTGGCCAGTGTCAATAGTCACTGTCGCATCAGTCACCGCTTTGCCGTACATGTCATAGACAGTGCCCGTTACAGTCCCAGAATATAATGGTATCAGAATAGTCCTTTCAGTCTTGCCGTTCTCATCCTCGACAATGACCCTTATGCACTCAAGCTTCTCAGTGTAATAAGTCCCGCCGAAGAGGTTGTCGAGTTGGAAGTCCTGGTAAGTAGTATCATCAGGGTCTACTGAAACATCCTCCTCATAAGCGAGCCCCTCGCCGTTGCACTTTTTCACAGATACCGTCGGCCAGCCCATCACCTCGCCGTTGTTCTTTATGAGCGCACCCAACCGGAAATCATCGCTGTCGCCGTTTTGCATGTACTCAAGGTTCTCTATAGTGTAATACGGCAATACGGGCAGGTTGTTCACCCACTCTTCCCTTACATTGTTGCCTTCGCCCCAGGTCTCAAAGTACCTCTCAGGTATCTCCTCTTCCGGGTCTACAATGACTTTAATCTTGCTGCACTTGTCATCAGGAGCCTCCCAGGGTATCCTCTTCGTGTACGAGGATGAAAGGCCTTCCACATAAAGCCGTGATACACTTGGTGAGAGCTCAGGCACAGTGTAATAGGAAAACATATCCCCGTATGAGACTGCGCAGTCACGGGAAGTTGTGGATGCGACATATACATCCACCTCCACATCATTGATATAAGCATTCCCCCCGTTTGTGACTGTAACTACAATCTGCTTTGCATTCTCGTCGTACCTAAGTTCGGTTGTCACAAGGTCGGGGCCGTAGGAATACTTGTCTTCAGTGCATTGCCTGTCACAGCTTTCAAAGACGGGTGCTATCGCAGCGTCTATTGTTATTGCGCAGACTATCGCATCCTGGACTATTCCAAGGGCGGTGCCAGTGCTTTGCGTCGCAATGTCCTTGCCAAGTTTGGCAACAGTTTTCAAGCTGTCCCAGCCTCCCATCGAACACTCGTCCATCACAAACTTTAGGGTCCCGTCATTGCCCCAGTAATAATAGCCTATTACACACTGGGCCTTGCAGATCCCCTGCGTCTGTGTGTAAGCTTCGGCGGCCGAGGCCGGCCCAACAAAAAATATTGCAGCTAAGAAGAGTACTAAAACAAGAAATAGTCTTTTCATTTTGATTCCCCCCGCGAATTAATGTTTTTGAAAAGAAAAACCAATCACAGTTTCACGTACCTCACGCTCTTGTTCTTCCACACGGCAGCCGGGTACTTCTTCTCGTTCTTTTCCAGCTTCTCCTCCACAGCTTTTGTCAAATCGATGTCCAGCTGGTTTGCCATATCAAGGCAGTAATTAGTCACGTCTGCTAGCTCCTCGCGGATGCGCTCCATAAGCTTCGGGTTTGTTTTGATTTTCCCTATCGGCTCTTTTTCCGTCCACTGGAAGATCTCAAGAAGCTCTGAGGCTTCCACCGAAAGCGAGAGTGCCACCTCCTTCGGGTGGTGGTATCTCTGCCAGTCGCGCGCGTCTATGAATCTCTGGAGCGTCTTTCTCAGCTCCATTACAGTAGTATCTGCATCCGAGGCCATTTTCCCTTTTTTGATTTTCTGAAAAATTATTGCCTTTTTATTTGCAAGCCGGTATTGATAAGCAATGGACAGATTCGCCCTGATAGTCCTATTATGTGCGGTATTCCTTATGCCCCTAGCTTTAGCATCTATGGACTGGAGCGCCTCGTGGGAAAACGTCTGCGGGGGCTGCTGCGTTGAGAACCGGTCGGTCAACTTCACTCTAGAAATAGAAAATACCGGTGATGTCCCCATCTTCATAGACTCTGTGAAGGTCAAATTCGACAATGGCTCGACGATTGCAACTTTTGGCAGTGTTGACAACAGCGGCAAGAACCTGACGCCGGGGCATCACGAGGTGTTTAAGCCAAAAGGCAGATTGCCCATGACAAATGACTCCATGCCCTTTTACACAGTCTGCATCTATGCAAAATACCTGGGTTTGGACCTCGTTACCATCGAAAGCGGGTGGCTTTGCGCAAGCGACTCAAGCTCAATGGAAGTGATAAACGCTTCTCTTCACAAGTGCGACAGGAATACAGAGTGCCCCTCCCACCAATACTGCGAAAAGATAGACTGCTACTCCCAGTGCGTGAACATAACGCGCAACAGCACGTGCGGCAACTTCAGCAACCATGCGTGGGTTGATTATGCGTGCTGTGCAAATTCCGACTGCTCTGCAAACAATGCTTGTATAAACCACCGGTGCGCAAACCTCTCTTGCACATGCGGCGAGATTGTCGACCACTTGTGCGTGCCCTACGACTGCTGCTCAAATTCCGAATGCGGGTCTAATGCCTATTGCTCCGACGCGCATACTTGTGTGCAGTACGAATGTTCCATCAACGCTGACTGCCCCTCAAACAAAAGGTGCGATAACAGAAAATGCCTGGAGATAGCATGCACAGGCTGCAGCTATGCCGCTGACCATGTCTGCAAGCAGTATGCGTGCTGCAACGATGACCCCTGCAAAGACGCCGAGAAGTGCGTCGACCATCTATGCAAGCCGCTGCAGTGCGGATATGACGAATATGCCGCCGACCACGTCTGCGTCAAATACGAATGCATGGGGGATGCGAGCTGCGCGCAGGAGGAATCCTGCCAAGACCACAATTGCGTTGTTTTGAGCTGCAAGAGCGAAGAAAAAGTGGGCAACCACACATGCATCCCGGTATCGTGCGGCTTTTTGGGCTACCCAAAGAACCACGCATGCGTCTCCTCGCTCTCCGGCGAGGGCATAAGTGACAACCCCTTGCCCCTGATTGTCATAATAGCAGTTGTGCTGTTTGGCATATTCGGGTTCTATTTTTTCAAGAAAAAGTCAAAGCCAAAAAT
>CAYSUP010000004.1:0-10999 GCA_964434205.1 uncultured archaeon
AGCCTGAATATCGCAGTCTCTATTGCGCGCGCAGGTATGTTTATGAACTGGGCCATGGAGTCCTCGCGGGTCCAGAGTATGTCTGCTGAGCCTATGCGGTTGCTGGTGAGCTCCTCTATGATCTCCTCCGGGGGGGCGCTCCCCTCGACGCATGCAACACTGTGAAGCTTGGGTACCATCCCGAAATTTATCTTCTCAAAAACCGACCGGGGCTTTTTTGCAGCAAGCCGGACTGAGCCGCTTATCATCGTGTCGCCGACATTCCAGCCTGCAAGCTGGCAGCCCATCGTGGCAAGCACGGGCCTAATCGACGTAGTCCTCACAACAAGCTCGGGCCCCTTAAGGCCGAACTCCACGCTCCCTAAAAAGCCCATTGATGCCTCTGCAAAGACCTTGCCTGCATCTAGAGTGTTAGCTTTGTATATCGGGAACTGCTTGGTGCCTTCCGGCTTCTCCTTAAATACGCGAGAAAGTTGAACCATGGTATATTTGGGTGTTTGGTTTATAAAACAAGATTTAAATGGGTTTGAATGAATGTTGACTGTCCTGCTTTGGCAGTAGGAAGCTTATCTGGCCTTGGCGGCTATGAAAAGCACGAGTACAAGCATCAGCGCCATCATGCCGAAAAGTACGGTAGACGTGTCTAGGACTATCGCCCCGCCTGTCGGTGTGACTGGCGTTGGCCCGACAACTGGCGCTGGTGCTGCGTTACACTGGCTAAAGCAAGTTGACGGGCAGTCAGCAGCCCCGCTGACTATTCCAGTGCCGCCGTTGTTGCAGCATTCCCCGCCCTTCTGCTCGCACGTATAGATTATGACAGGAAGGGTCCTTTGCTGGCATGAGCCGCAATCGCCCGGGCAGGAGGAGCATGTCTCGCCGTTGTTGCAGGAGCGGTCGCCGCAGTAGTTGATAGGCTGGCATGAGCCGCAGTCTAGCGGGCATGAAGAGCACGTCTCGCCGTTGTTGCACGATCGGTCACCGCAATATGCAACAGGTGCCGGAGGCACATAACTGCAATCCTGCGGGCAGTTGCACTTGTTCTCGCCCGGCCCGCAAACGCCGTTGCCGCAATTGGCGCATATGCTTGCACCGACACATGGCGAGCATGCACCTCCTACACCAGGAGAGCTGCAGCTTATAAGGCTTAGCCCCGAACAGCACATTGCTGCGCCCGGGTATATCCCAACGCTTTGGCCTTCACCGATGCAATATGCGGAGGACTGCACATAAACGCCTAGGGTCGTTGAATCTGTCGCCCCGTCCTGGTCGTATGCCTTGATCTCAAAGCTGTAGGTTCCCGGGGTGTACTTAGGGGATATCGAGAATGTCCTTGAGCAAGGCGAGGTGTAACCGCAATACTGCGTGCCTATGACAGAACCGCCATGCCTGACTTCCATCTTGTATATGCCATCGAGGTCAGAAGCCGTGGCATAGATGCTGAAGGCCTGGCCGGCCTGCGGCTGTGACGGAGAAACGTAAGCGGTTATATAAGGCGCATCAGCAGAATCAGCCCTCACAAAAACGTCTATCTTGTCTGTTTCGGTTTCCGTCCCATTCCCCTCGATGCCGATTGCTTTTACCTTGAACTCATATGTCCCGGGCTCGTCCACGCGGACATCGAAATGGGCTGTGCACACGTCATCGTTGTCGCAGTCTTTGGTATCCTCCAAATCCCCGTTTATGTAGAGCTTCATTTTTTGAATGCCGTCATTGTCGACTGCGCGCGCGCGGATCTCAAAATTAGTGTCAACTACGGGCTTATCGGGTATTGAGTATAAGTCGGTTATGTCAGTATTGTCGGCAGTGCAAAGCGTAAGCGATCCTAGCAAAAGCCCAACGACAATAAGCAAGGTTATCTTTTTCATTTTACCACCCAGGAATGCTATTCACAACATATTCCCAATAAAAAATATAAAAACGACATAAAAGGCAAAGAAAAGGCAAAGACGGCCTCAGAAGGGCACCGGCGGCGGCTGTATGTGATCGCCGCTGCCAAATATGCCCAACAATGTGCTGTTATTGCCTGCGGCCTGAGTATTGCCTTCACCCAAAGTTCCGCTTAACGATAAGGGGATGGCATCGCCATCCTCCGGTAAGGGAGGGGGCATAGGCCCGCTATAGCGAGTTTCATTGCCCTGTGAGTCACCCGGGGGGGTACTTAGGCTTAGTGCAACCACTAAGAATGCAAAAAGCCCGACAACCACCGCAACAGCCAATACTCTTTTTATGTACATAATATTACCTCTTTACTAATATTACCTCTTTACTTGCAATTCAATATCTTTGTTAACCTTTGCTATACCCATTATTATCCTTCACTATCCCTATTACTCGCACCTTTCCTATTAGGCGGGCAGTGGCGGCGGGGCTATTATCGCACCCCATCCGAAACTGCAATCCTTGCTGACCTTTGCAATAAAGCCCTTGCTCGAGGCGCCTGCTGAAAACTTATCGCCTATCTCAAGTGTATCCCAGTTTTGGCCGCCTGCATTCCACAGGTAAGCCCTGCTGAAGTCGCAGTCGCCGCCTATATCGCCAAGCGTTCGCCCCTCCATATCTTGGGTTATTGGGACAAAGTTCCACCCTTCGCCAAGTGATATCTCGCTAAGGCTTGTTGCGCTCTGCATCTTGAACTCCATTGCGCAGGAATTGAAGGAGTATACCCAAAAAGAGTTGAGCCTCATATACTCCTTTAGGCCCTCCTCGCCCATCAATGCAGCTGCATCCTCCAGCGTCACGTATCTCCCTTCATTCCTTAGGTATACAAAGGCGTAGAGTTCGTCAATCCCGGAGCAAGTCCCGGACGAGAGGTCGCCAGTGCCCGGAAGCGCTATAAGGTTCCAGCCCTGGTTTATGCCTATCTTAACCTTGTTGTAAGGGGGGGGCGGCGGGCTATATAAGATGTTAAGGACCCCATAAGCAGTTGCTGAAGAGCCATGTCCCGAGACAACTACCTTGAAGTTATACGCCCTGCCTGACGCGACCACGTCAGGGGCTATCGTTACCTTCTCGGCTGCAGCAGATGCAGACACTGTTGCCACGGCCTTGCTTGTTGCGCCGGTCACTGTCGGAAGAGTGCCAACAGCAGTCTCAGGGACTGTCGCTGCTTCTGAGGCATCTGTCTTAATCGCAGAGGTATGCACGCTAAGTTTTATTGTCCTTTCGTCGCCTGAGTCCAGTGTTATTGTCCTTGGATAATCCAGGCTGAATGGCAATTCAAAAACATTCACATCATAGGTATAGGTTTTGCCTTCCCACGAGTCGTGCAAGTCCTTTACAGTTATTTTGTAGGAGGCGGTGTCGCCGAGCTCAACGCTATTGCTAGTTGGCACTATCTTGACATCCAGATAGTTGCCTTCGCCTTCACTGGTTATTATAAAGCTGCCCCTGTCACCGTTCAGCCATCCAAGGCTTATCTTAGCACCGAACACAAAAACAGACTTGCCTTCCTCGATGCTGACCTCGGTCTCTGTGTAAGAGTCGGCTGTTAAAGCCGGTACGCTATAAGTGCCCACTGCGTTGAGCGGTGCTCGCACCTTGACGATTGCATATGCTGGACCGCCTATGCACTTTGGCATGAGCGCAGAGTTCGCATTGCCGTTGCCGGCTGAAACCTCGGGGCTGTTTACGGGTATTGCTTCGGCAGTCTCGGTTTGACCGGTGACTGGTACGGCGTTTCCAACACCGCATTTTGAATAGAGGATATTGCCAAGAGTCATCCTCATGTCGCCATAATCCACGACTACTGCGGAAGAGCCTTCCGCCAGTTCGAACTTGTCGCCCAGATGGACATAAGTAGTGTAGGATGACCGGTATCCCGAGAACTTCGATTCCGCAGTGGCAGCCATGCCGGACAGTTCAGCATTTGCAGTAATATAATAGGTGCCCTCTTGTTTTACATCTATCTTGCCCTCGAACTGGCAGGAAGGGGCGGGGCATGTGCATGTTTCGCCCTCGACGCACAAACATTCAGCAGCAATGCAAACGGACATGGGCAGATGGATAATCTCAGTCTCGCCATTTGGCTTTTCAACATTAGCATAGACAGTGGCACTGCTAGTGTCCAAATCGCTTTTGAGAGTTGCAGTTATTCTGGCTTCATCGCCCACTTTGTACTCGCTCTTGTCGGTATAAACGCCCATTGAGAGATAGCGCGGGGGGCATAAAGCAAACTCGCAGTTTGGCCCAGTCCTGCCAACAGCCGTGCCGTCGGGACAGATCTTTGCTTCATCATTGCAAGCCCGGGGCATAGGTTGTATTATCCGGACGTCTGCACCCTGCCCAGCGCCGGCGTTTTGCACTGCAGAAACGGTCGTCAAAAGCAAAAACAATGCCAGGGATACCCCAGCAAACCTGTGTCCAATAGCGTTTTCCATTTTCTAATTTAATCTATTTTCTATTTTATTTAATCTATTTTCTATTTTTCTTCTACGTTTTCAGTTTAATCTAGTTTTCCATTAAGTGTACATCCAATGCGCCTGCAAATAGTCGCCCTCCTGGTCTAATAAGTCGCCCAGCAGTATTATGCATTCGGCAGTCTTTTCCTTCTTTTTCATTCTTTACCCCCATGCACCAGGGTATAACCCTGGCCCTTTTGGCCCGGGCGCTCATCCAGCAACTTCAACTGGTTGCAGAAGAACAGCGCCGTAAGCGCAGTCGTTATTGAGTTCATTTTTGTTTTGACTGCGTAACTTATGCCGGGAACTATACTAAAGTTTTTAGTGGAACATAGGGGCATCAAACGTTCCAAATTCTTTATTTTGGCAAAAGAAGGTCTAAATAGCTTTCTTTCCCTTCAGGAAACCTTTTTTCCGTTCAAAAACCATGAAGAGAGCTCCACAAGGCGCACGCGCCCGAGGCGTTCGGTTTTCACCAGATCCCTTGCTTCAAGCCCGGAGATCGCGCGCGAAAGCGAGGACTTCGGCAGGCCGAGTTCGCGGGCAATCTTGTTCTGCATTGATTTGCCGCCGGTGCGCATAAGCGACTCGACTATCTTTTTCTCGTTCTCATCCAGAGCCGAAAGGATGCTCTCCATGTGGCTGTCTGGCGTTATTGAAGAGAGTTTATTTCCGTCAGGGACGATTCGCTTTGCACCAGATCTTCGCTTCAGAAGGAAGATTGCTGCTGCAATAGCTCCTATCATGATGATTGCAAATACCCATAGGTAGTTGTCTTGCGTGGCAGCGACGCTCTGCTCAAGAGTTATCCGAACTTCTGATAGCTGGCCCTGCGCTATCTGCGTTGTCATCGACCCTGCCTTATTCCCGCTCATCGCAGAGACCTTGCATGAGCCTATTGGCAGCCAGTCAGCAGTGAATGAGCCAAAGTCATCGGTTGTCACGCTCTCGGCCTGCCCATATTCCCCGCGGCACTCGAATTTGACTATGGCGCCCGGTATCAATGTATTTGCCGAGTCAAAGACATCCCCGCGCAGGCTCCCGACAGGCTGCATGTATGCAGTCATGTTCTTGTCGCCGTCTATGAACGACTCAAACGAATAATAGTGGTCTTTTCCGACAGTGCTTGTAATGTCAAGCTTAAGGGTTATCTTCCAATCCCCGGGCGAGACTTGCAGCTGCATCTTCCCGTCTTCGCCGACAAACCTCAGCGTATCGGTCTTGCTAGTGCCGTCGTCCATTGTGACGCGTATGTGCGCGTTTGGTATCCGCTGGCCGCTGTTTGCATCTTTTACCTCAAGGAGGAGATTCGCAACAAACACGCGCTCTTCTGGAGCGGCGGCGGCCGTAAGAAGGGCACTTCCAAAAGAGTCGGCAGAACCTGCAGCAGACTCTGCAGATTCGCCTGCCCCCAAGTTCGCAGCCGGGATATCTGCAGCATCGCCGTCAAAGGTGGGCGGCACAACCCCGGTGCCGTTGCCCTTGAATATCTGGGTGATAGATGTGTTATTTGAAGCTGAAGCTAATGAGACCAAAATCAATACAAGAACAACAATCAAAATCGTGCGCATGTTTAAGTTAGGTTTGTTGTTAATTAAAATAATGGAAATCGTCCCGATAGCATCAGATTCGCTCGGAGTTCGGTCTATGGCCACATTCGTGAAGACTGGTGATGTCACAATAGCCGTCGATCCCGAGGCCGCGCTCGGGCCGATAAGATACGGCCTGCCGCCTCACCAGAAAGAACTGGATGCGCTTTTACACTACAAAAAACTGGCCCACAAAGAAGCTGCCCGCTCTGACATTATTGTTTTGTCCCACTATCACTTCGACCACTTTGATACCGGCGGCGATTGGTTCAGGGATAAAGTCCTGTACGTTAAATCAATCAAAGGGAACATAAACAGGTCCCAGACCGAGAGGGGGGCTGACTTTGAAAAAGCGGTTGGGGGTATCGCAAAACCTATTGACGCGGATGGGAAAGAGTTTAAGCACGGCAAGACCAAAATCAAGTTCTCGCCGCCGGTTCCCCACGGCCCGCCGGGGATAAGGCTTGGCTTTGTCTTGATGACACTAATTGATGATGGAAAGAAAAGTTTTATCCATGCGTCGGACGTGCAGGGGCCGGTCGCTGCAGAGAGCGCTGACTGGATAATCGAGCAGAAACCTGATTTGGTGTATATGGACGGGCCACCGGTGCTTTTCTTGGGGTGGAAGTTCTCCTACAAGAACCTTGAGGACTCAAAAGCTAATTTTCAAAGGATACTTGACGAGACAAAGACTGATGTGATATTAGATCACCACCTTCTCCGCAGCCTCAACTACAAAGAGATGTTCCCGTTCTTCGGCGAGAGGGTGAAAACGGCGGCCGAGTTTTTGGGGAAGGAGAATAAGATGCTGGAAGCGCGCAGGAAGGAGCTGTGGGGGAAATAGTTTTTATCCCCAGATGTTCAAATCTGATTATGATAAAGGCCGAGATAAAATTCGACGGAAAGTACTACTCAGCGAAAACGCTGGACATGGATGTCTTCACGCAAGGGAAGACCCTTGACGAGGTGATGAGAAACCTCCAAGAAGCGGTCAGCCTCCACCTTGAGGACGAGAAACTCCCCTTGACGTCGATTCTTGCAATGATGGAGGTCAAGCCCCTGCCTGCAAAGGCTTGCGCATAATGTCCGGGGGACTACCAGTTGTTTCTGGAAAAGAGCTCGTAAAGATGATGTCTTCCCTAGGCTACGTCATAGTCAGGCAAAGGGGCAGTCACATAAGGCTTGAGCGGAAATTCCCAGCAGGCACGCACAAGATAACGGTTCCAAACCACCCAGAGATCTCTGACCACACGCTGAGCGGCATACTCAACAGCATAAGCGTCTGGACACAGATTGACAAGGACAAACTGAAGCGGATGCTGAAGTAAGGATGCGACTGAGTATCTTGGCAAGGAGAATAACATGCTGGAGGCGCATAGGACGGAATTGTGGGGCAAATAATGTCCCGCCTCCAGAATTAAACCGGGCACACATTCGTCCTTCTCAGCTCGATCTCATCCCATATGTTTTTGGCAAGCTCGGTCTTGCTCTTCCTGCCAAAATCCTTGGCAGTTTCCTTGCTCGCAATGACTATCTCGCTCTCCTCTGAGCCGAATGCATTCCTTTCGATGTCGTTTGCGACGACCATGTCCAGGTTTTTCTTCTTAAGGAAGTCTTTGGCAACAGCCTTAAGCTCGTCCTTCCTTAGGCCGTATTCTGCCTTGAAGGCGACAAGGAAGATATCCGGGTATTTTTTCCTGGCCTCTTCTATCAGTTTCGGGGTCGGCTCAAGCTCGAGCCTCAAGCAATCGCCGCTCTTTATCTTGCCGCATACTTTCCTTGGCGAGAAATCCGATATGGCCGCTGTTGAAATAAAGATGTCATAGCCCTTTTTCAGCTCTTTCATGACGGCATCGACCATCTCGCCAGTCGTCCTTATGGCTATCTTTTTGCAGTCGGGAAGCTTGATGCCTACTGGCCCGTGGACCAATGTGACTTCATAGCCGCGCCCCATAGCCTCAAGCGCAACAGCAGCCCCCATCTTGCCGGAGCTCGCATTTGTTATGAACCTTACATCGTCTATGGGCTCCTCCGTCGGCCCGGCGGTTATAAGAACCTTCATTTTATTTTGAGTTATTTCAACTGCTCCAAAACAAAATTCGAAACCTCTTCCCAGTCTAGCTTTGCCTTGCCCTCGGATATCTTGGGCTCGACGAACTTGACGCCCGCTTTTTTCAGCTTAGAGATGTTCTCCTGCACAAAAGGGTTATGGATCATCGACTCGTGCATTGCAGGCGCTATTATCACGGGTATTTTTGTGCCAAGGGCAGTCGATGCGAACGTCGTTATGACCGAATCGTCGATTCCGTTCGCTATCTTGGAAATCGTATTAGCGGTCGCCGGGCATATGAGAAGAAGGTCGCACTTGCCCTTCCAGTCTCCGCAGTATTCGATGTGCTCGCAGGTGCCTGTCGTCTCGGTGATAGTCTTTTTCCCGATCACGCACTCAAGGGCCCACGGGTGTATCACGCCCTGGCCGGCTTTTGAAAGAACGGGAATCACGTCTGCGCCATTGCGCATGAGCTCCCGCGCCAGTTTTGGCGACTCGATTGCGGCAATGCTCCCGCAGACAGCAAGGACTATCCGCTTGCCGGAAAGCTTACTTGACTTTGTGCCAGAAATTGTTTCCTGGTGGTTCACGAGCGTTGTTTGAGGGTTTGGGTTTAAAAGCCTTTGGCAACGGTTTAAATCCTCGGATAGCCAAAAATAGTGATGCACCCGAGAAGGAAATTTTGCATTGTGCACGGCAGAGGGACTAAGCCGGTCATCTGCCGAAGGATAAGTGCGAGCGACGTCCACGGGACGCTGAAGCAGGACTGCGAGCTTTGCGGGGCGTGCTGCAGGGTGAGCGTGCGCGTCGACCCGAACTCCAGCCAGGGAAGGGCGATGATAAATAAGATCAGGAAAAATGCAAAAGTGCTCAAAAGCGCCGGAGTCGACGCTGAAAGGGTGATAGAGCACATCAAAAAGGAGGGGAAGACCCCTCTTAGGGGGTATGTGGATGCAGGCGATTTCCAAGGCCTGGAGTACCTGCCAAACAGCGCGTGCGCGCTCCTGGTTCCTGAAGAGGTGCTGCTCAAGCACAACCGCCTGGGAAAAAAACAGGGCTGATGCGAAGGCCAGAAGGCGGATGACTTTGAATTCCCGGAACTAGCAGGTTTCTTTGCACCAGCCCTCGTGAAGACATTACAATTTAAGGGAAAAAGGCTTTATACCCTCTATGTTCAAATTATCCCATGCGCTTGAATGTTCTTGACACTACCTTGAGGGACGGCGAGCAGACGCCGGGCGTGTCGCTTACGCCGCAGGAAAAGCTTAAGATAGCTAAGGCCCTTGACGGCCTGGGTGTGGATTTTCTTGAGGCCGGCTCGGCCTGCACGTCGCCCGGCGAGGCCGAGAGCATAAGGCTGATAGCGGATGAAGGGCTGAAAGCCAAGGTGCTCAGTTTTTCGAGGGTGCTTGAGAAGGAGGTCGACCTTTGCTGCAGCTGCGATGTTGACGGGCTCTTTTTAGTTGCACCGACAAGCGATGCCCATATAAGGTATAAGTTGGGCACTACGCCGGAAGAGTTCTTAAAGACTCTTGACAGGACTGTGCAGTACTGCAAAGACCAGGGATTGTACATAGATTTGTGCTGTGAGGACGGCTCAAGGAGCGAGATGGGTTATCTAAAGAAAGTCCTTGATAAAGTCGGCGACAGGATAGACCGATTCACGATAGCGGACACCGTAGGCGCAGCGACTCCGGAGAAGCTTGGCCTGATGTTTTCAGAATTGATAAAATACAAAAAGTTCTCTTACGGGGTCCACTGCCACGACGATGTCGGCCTCGCGGTTGCAAACACCATAGCATCGGTCAGGGCTGGCGCTGATACGGTAGATGTCACTGTCAACGGCCTCGGCGAGAGGGCCGGGAATGCGCCGCTTGAGGAGGTGATTGCGGCCCTTGACTTGTTGTACGGTTATAAGACGAACATAAAGACTGAGAGGATATTCGAGGTCTCAAGGCTTGTCGAGGACCTGATGGGCGTGCCTGTGCAGCCGAATAAGGCGCTTGTCGGCAAGAACGCATTTCGGCATGAGTCGGGGATACATGTGGACGGCCTTTTGAAAAACGCTGCTACCTACGAGTTTGTCAAGCCGGAGTATGTCGGCAGGACAAAGGTGTTTGGCTTTGGGAAGCACGTCGGCGGCAAGGGGCTGAAGGCCATACTTGACAGCCTGAAGATAAGCGTTAATGAAGAACAGTTCAAAAAGGTCTTTGACGAGATAAAGGCTATGGGCGACAAGGGGAAAAGCCTGACTGATGCGGATTTAAGCGCCATAGTAAAGCAGGTCAAAGGGGAGAAGAGCAAAAACTTCCTGGAGATAGTCGATGTCAAGATAGAATCGAGCATGAAGGTCACGCCGACTGCCCGCGTGGTGGTCAAGGTGGATGGAAGACAGAAAACCGAGGATGCCACCGGCGACGGCCCGGTTGACGCTGCGATAAAGGCGATAATGAAGCTAGCCGGCAGCAAGAACATAAAACTCGAAGAATACCATGTCGACGCCATAACGGGCGGTACTGATGCGACCGTGTCGGTGACTGTCAGGATGAAGTCAGGCGCCAAGGTCATAACTGCGTCCGGCGTTGACACGGACATAATAATGGCCTCAGTGCAGGCTATTGTGAACGGGATAAACCATCTTGTTTCCTAGGGCCGCAGGTTTTTATTTGACTAATAGTTAGTATCAAGCTGAGCTGGCCATTAAGCTGAGTTGGCCATTAAGCTGAGTTGGCCATTATCAAACTAAGCTGGCAAGTATAAAGCTGAGCTGATGTACCGAGCTAAAGATGGATTATAGAGTCCAGTACCTGATTGGCGCTATTCTCGGATTTATCATTGGTTACCTCTTTTACTTTTGGGTCTTTAGGGATCTGATAGTTGGGACGCTCTGCTCGCTATGACTATATACATAAACGTTACCGGAATAATCGCAGCGTTCATAGCCGGGTTTGCGGCCATTACCT
>CAYSUP010000005.1:0-10909 GCA_964434205.1 uncultured archaeon
CGGGTTGAGGTGATATTTGCAACTAGGTCTATAAAAATGTTTGCGTTATAAGGGCGACTCCAAGCCCGATTATGCTGCAGCCGATTATCGGCGGGAGTGCGGGAAGGGCTATCCTTTGCACCTGGGTCACATAATAAATAGTGAATGCAAGTCCAACCATTGCGCCGATTATAGCTCCAATGACCAAAGTCCAGCTGTTAAACGTGCGCAATATCCCGACAAAGAATATGAGTGGTATTGCTATATCGCCCGTCCCTAAACCGAGTATATCCTCCTCTTCCCCCTCATCGGCCTTTTTTTTGCCGGCCTTTCGCGGCCCGGTCTTTATGCCCTTTGAGGGAGTCTCAAACATTACCGGCAGCTGCCGGATGCGCGAGGCGTCGGCCAGCTTTATCATGTGCTTTGTCTTGAAGACCGCGATTATGTCATAAGTCCCCAATGCCAAGACAAGTAGCAGTGCAGGAATAAAGCCCATAGATGCGCCAAGAGCCCCGCCAACGCCCGCAATCGCGATTGCAAGAGTGATATTTGATGTAGTGAAATTCCTTTTTGCAAATCTCACGGCAACAGTTAGGACGCATACTACAAGCAACGCCGTGAGATAGGTAAGCTCGCTCAAATTGAGCGGCACGGCAAAGAAATCCATCAGCACGAATTGCCATGCCATCATCGAACCCACAAAGATGACGTAGATCTCAAAAAGCTTGAAGAGCATGTTGCCTTTGTAATATTTAAGGACTAACAGGATGCCTATCGTACCGACCAGAACAACGGCCAAAAAATAAATCGCGCCGAGCGGGTCGTCAACGCTCGTACCCGTCATTGGGTTTGTGTCGCCGACTTCCGGGATGAACCTCCAGCCTACGTATAGGCCCAATGCTGTGCAAAAAAGGAATATCAGGACAAAGAAGGCGATCTTGTTCATGTTCCCCCCTTATCTGCTGACCGTCTTGACCGTCCCGTGGCGCGGGGAATAAAGGTCGCCCTTGTCAAGGAGCTCATGGACTATTTTATCGGCAGTCCTCGGGTCTATGTTGTGCATCTCCTGCGCGCGCTCAAGCACTTTGTCAACAGGCACCATATCATACTCCTCCTCAAGGCCCTTGACTATCCCGGTTATAGTGTAGATCTTGTCCCTCTCCGATTTCGGGTGGTCGGCCACTATCCTGTCAATGTCAAACCCTCCGCCCTCGCGCTCCATGCCAAGCTCCCTTAAGACAAATTCGGTAAGCCTGATGGCCCTGTCTGCGTCCTCTATCTCCACTGTCTTATTCAGCCTAAGCTTCGCCGACGCTTCAGCAAGCCTGATAAGCCCCTCTAATTGCCTTGGTGTAAGCGGGACGTTGCCGCCACTGCTCTTTCTTCTTAATTCTACGTAGTACTCCCCGAGCCTGTTGCTTGCTTCCTCTGTGATAACGGGGTGACAGTTCCTCCTGCTATACGCGATGTACATTTTCAGCAGCTCTGGCTCTATTATCGGAGTCAGTTTTTCCAGGTCTTTCTCATTTGTGTCCCTCCCGCCGCTTGCCGTTGTCTGCGCCAGCTTGTGTGCGCTCAGCATGTGGGTTGCAAGTTCCCTGTCCTTTGTCTCGTCCATGACGTCCTTAATCGGGAATATCAGGTCGAATCTGGATAACAGTGTTGGCGGTATGTCGAACTGCTCTGCCGGAGGCTTGAACTGGTCGAATCGCGAGTACTTCGGGTTTGCTGCCGCAAGGACTGAGCTCTCGGATTTGAAAGTGGCGATTATGCCGGCCTTTGCAACGCTGACTGTCTGCTGCTCCAAAGCCTCGTGGATTGCCGAGCGGTCTTCCTCGCTCATCTTGTCAAATTCGTCTATGCACGCCAGCCCCCCGCTTGCAAGCACAAGGGCGCCTGCCTTCAATACCCATCCGCCTTCCCCAAACTCGTCCTTCTCTGCAATGGCGGTAAGGCCGCCGCCTGTAGCCGATTTTCCCGAGACATAAAGGGACTTTGGCGCGAGGCGGTTGACATATTTGAGCATCTGTGATTTAGCCGTACCCGGGTCGCCGATCAATAGTATGTGCATATTGCCCCTGATCTTCATGCCATCGGGGAGCTTCTTGTTGTTAGCCCCGCCGAAGAGCTGTAAGGCTATTGCCTCCTTGGCCTCCGTGTGGCCGTAGATGGATGGTGCAATGGACGCCACAAGCTTTTCGGCGATCTTCGGGTCCTTTGAGAGCTTTTTTATCTTTTTCTCCGTGACCTCGTCTATCTCAAGCTCTTCGAATTCCTGGTCTGTGAACTCGATGCTGTTGGCCTCGATGAACTTCTGGTAGACCGTGCCCTTGAACTTCGGGACTTCAAGCCTGAGAATACCTGTGATGACCACCCTTTGGCCGGGAAGCACCCTGTTTGTCAAATCGTTCTCGAGCCATACGCTGATCCTCTTTGCTTGGTCGCCGCCCTTTAAGAGCTCAAGGGGCTCTTGCACGTCGATTCGCTGGAAGTCGATGAACTTTGACTTGTTTTCAAGGAGCTCGAAATCCTTTCGCCCGCACTGGTCGCAGGCCATGGGCATCTTGACGCTCTTCTCATTCTGTATCATCTCGACTTCGGCCTTGCAGCGCTTGCAGATGAAGACTGCTTTCCAGACCTTTGGGAGGACATCGCCAACCGTTGTGATAAGGCTTTGTACCTTAAACATCCTGCCCAAATAGTGCGATGTGCAGTCCCTGACCTTTATCTCGTCCTCCGGGGGCAGGTTTATAAAGCGCACTGAGAGCCTTATGTCGGGCTCCGGCTTTGAGAATGCTATATGGTCTTTCTCCTTATCAAGCGCCTTTTCGAATTCCTTTATTATCTCATCGGGGTTGAGCAGCAGCTGTTCGGCAAGCTGCGGTGAGAACTCCTGGAGTGCCTGGGCGTCTATAAGAACCGACTGCTTCTTTGGGTAAAGCTGGCCGACAAGGTTGAGCTCATCGCGGCACTTTTCGCTCAGGAAGGACTCGATGTCACTCCACCCTATCTCAGCGATTTCCTCTGGCATTTTAGTGAGAAAGGTCTAGGACCTAAAAAGAGTAGAATTCAGACCTGGGCAATAATTTAAAACTTGGGGTTAAAAAATCAAAATATTGAACGGAGAAAAAACGAAATAAAAGCGAATAAAAACAAAAAAGAGGAAAACAGGGGCCTCACTCCATCACAGCCCCGACTTCCTTGAGCGCCTTGTCGACCTGAGCAATCGCCTTGTCGATGTTCTCCCACTCCTTGGCGCCGACGACGTTGATCTTCCCGCTTGTGAACACCAGCGCAACGCACTTCGGCTCCTTCACGCGAAAAATCAAACCGGGGAACTGCTCCGGCTCGTACTCGACATTGTCAAGCTCGGTGGCCGCGACGTCGATGTTCACCTCGTAGCCGAGGTTTGCAGAAACAACGAGGTTTTGCACCTTGCTCTCTATCTTCTTTGGCTTTAGGCCGCCTTCTTTGAATTTCTTCTCAAGTATCTTTACAATAATGGGTATCTCGTCCCAGTGGCGCGCGCCCGTGCAGTTGACTTTTCCGGATGAGAATATGAGCGCAGAGACGCGCGGCTCTTTCATCCTGAATATCGCTCCCGGGAAGTGGTCAGGGTCATATTCTATGTCTTTTGCCTTCCTCGAGAACTGGTCGAGGTTTATCTTCTGGTCGATGGATACTGAAACGACCAGGTTCTCTAGTTTTTTATCCCACTTGACTTTTGCCATTTTGGTTCTCCGAAGTATGTTTTATTAGGATGAAGAGAATAAGTCTTTTTATAGCAAGCCCGGTTTATTAGAACTAAGGGGTATAAAAACCTATAAAAAGGGTATATAAAGAAAATCCCCATCCCTTTTAAGCCTTTAACCCGTGAATTAACCATGAGGCCGCCTGCCAGATTCATGCCAAAATATGCGGACCTGCCAGCGCACCAGCGCGAGCGCATAGCCCGTCATTTTGACCTTGCCATGATTGAGCTAAGGCAGGCCGGAAAGCACGAGGATTTGCCAAGTGGGCGGGTGGAGGCCATGTGGGCAGACCTTCTAAGGCTGCCTGAAAATCGCATAACCACCCAACGGCTGATGCAGCTTTACCTAAGGCATGCAAAGAGGTAGTTTTTAAGTTTTAACGTTTTTACCCACTCTACCTCAAATTAAGCCTTACAAATTCTAAAACAGAAGTGATCATCTAGTTAACGCATTGAAAATAATGCAATGCATTGAATAATGCAACATATTGAAAATAACGCAATGAAAACTCTAGTCACATCGGCGCTTCCATACGCCAACGGGCCGATGCATCTCGGCCA
The DNA here is from genome assembly GCA_964434205.1 of uncultured archaeon. Lineage (GTDB taxonomy): Archaea > Altiarchaeota > Altiarchaeia > JAFGQM01 > JAFGQM01 > JBFYKJ01. The sequence continues at coordinate 4,292 of CAYSUP010000005.1, forward strand.
CATCCGCTCGACATACGTACCTGCGGATATGTATGTGAGGTTCCTCAGGGCACGCGGCGAAGACGTGAAGTTCGTTTGCGGGACTGACGAGCACGGGACGCCGATAGTGATAAAGGCAGACGCCGAGAGGAAGACCCCGCAGCAGGTGGGCGACGAATACCACAAGATAATAGGCGACGAGCTTAGGGCGCTTGGCGTCTCTTTTGATAATTTCTCGCAGACGTCAAAGAAGTCCCACCACGAGGTCACTCAGTATTTTTATGAGAAGATAAAGGCCAACGGCTACATAGTCGAAAAGCCAGTCAAGCAGCTGTTCTGCAAGAACTGCAGCCGGTTCTTGCCTGACAGGTATGTGATTGGCACATGTTCCCACTGCGGCTCTGCTGCGCGCGGGGACCACTGCGAGGCATGCGGCCGCCACCTGGCGCTCGGCGAGCTAAAGGACCCCAAGTGCTATTCATGCAAGATAACCCCCGCTGTCCGGGAGACCACCCATTATTTCTTCAAGCTGTCCGAGTTTTCCGAGAAATTAAAAAAATATCTGGAGAACAAGGAGATTTCCCCAAATGCGCGCAATTATGCCAGGCAGTGGCTCGTCGAGCTGAACGATTGGGACATAACGCGCGACATGGACTGGGGCGTCAAGATCCCGGGCTCAAACAAGGTATTCTATGTCTGGTTCGACGCTCCCATAGGGTATGTCTCATTCACAAAGGAAATCCTGAAGGACTGGAAGGACTACTGGAAAAGCCGGGTAGTGCACTTCATAGGAAAGGACATAATCTATCACCACGTGCTTTTCTGGCCTGCAGTCCTTATGGCAGAAGGCGAGTTCCCGCCGCCTGCAGCCGTACAGGCCGGAGGCTTTTTGACCCTTGAAGGCGAGAAGATGTCCACGTCGCGCAATCACGTAGTATGGATATCCGATTACTTAAAGGCATTCCCGCCGGATTACCTGAGGTATTTTTTGATATCTGCAGCGGCCATAGACCAGGACATAGACTTTTCATGGGGGGCATTTGGCGAGAAGGTCAACAGCGAGCTCATAGGCAACTACGGCAACTTTGTCAACCGGGTCCTCAGCTTCTGCAAGACAAAGTTCGACGGCATCGTCCCGAAACTTGGTGACCTGGATGCCGAAGACAAGGCAATGATCGCAAAGATAGGCGAAGCGCACAAAGCTATTACCAAATACCTTGAGGAATTCGACTTTATCGACGCTCTCAAGGAGATAATGGCACTCTCGCGCTCGGGCAATGAGTATTTCCAAAAAAAGGAGCCGTGGAAGGGAAAGGCCGAGAACACAATCAATATAGGCGTCAACATAGCAAGGTCGCTTGCCATAATGGCCGCGCCCTTTATGCCTTTCTCAAGCGATGAGCTATTGAAACAGATAAACGCCGGCGGCAACTGGGACAGTGCATCAGGGCTTGTGCTTAAGGGCGGGCACAAAATCGGCATTGTGTCCCCGGTCTTCAAAAAGATCGAAGATGCCGAGATAAAGGCGCAGCTGGCAAAGCTGCCAAAGAAGCCTGCAAATGGGAACGGCATCCCAAGCTCTAAGATAGCGTCATGCCCGGCAAAAACTCCCTGCTTGCCTATCAGGAAAACAGTCAAATACGAGGATTTTGAGAAGCTGGACCTAAGGGTGGCCGAGATATTGGACGCAAAGCCGCACCCGAACGCAGACAAGCTGTTTGTCTTGGACATCGATGTTGGCGGCGAGAAGAGGCAGATAGTCGCTGGGATAAAGTCGGCTTACAAGGCAGAAGAGCTAAAGGGCAAGAAGATAATAGTCGTAGCTAACCTAGAGCCTGCGAAGCTTCGCGGTGTCGAATCAAACGGGATGCTTCTTGCGGCCGGAAAGGACGGGAATCTGGCTTTGCTGACCGTTGACCGGACAATAGACAGCGGTTCGCAGGTCGGTTAAGGGTCTATTGTCTACTGTCTTCTGTTTTGTGTTCTACACTATTGCTTTGTGTTCTACACTATTGTTTCGTGTTCTATATTGCGCTCTAACTGACTTAGCTAACGCTGAGTTGTCCGGAAAAAAGAAAAAGAGCTAAAAGAAATAAAAAAGGGGTTATTGGCCCCTTAGTACAAACCTCGGTAACCGCCTACGCTAAGGCCACCGTATCCGCCAATCAGACCCGGGCTATACACAGCCATTGCTATCCAGCTGAATACCCAGCTGATGACTATCAAAAAGACTATATATATTATCGTCACCACGATAGCCTTGTCCTGGCCGAATCTAACGGTTGACCCAAGGTAGAACAGCACTGCCGAATACAGGGAAGCCAGTATCATGAAGATCCAGCCGATCCCCGGGATTATGTTAAGTATACCCGCAAGCAGGGCAGGTGTCGCAGCGAGGCTTGCCATTGTTGTTGCTTCCTCATTAGACACTAGTCTGCCTACCATCCCCTGGCCCATAGCAGCTACGACCATTCCAGCACCGATTATAGAGACGATGCTGCCGATCCAGCCGATTATGGCGGATACGAGCGACCATGTTATTGGCCACTTGAAACACACCATCCAATAGCACATGCCAAACACACTAAGGCCGATAATTGTGCCTATCACACCTAACAACCCGAGCATGCCGACGTACATTACCGACTGCATGAGCGGCCTTTGCTGCACCGTGCCGAGGAACTGTTTTGCAGTCCCAGGCATCGAAGCCTGCATCGCATCATTTACAAGATTCATTTTTTTTACCCCCGTTAAAGAGTTTTAGAAGTATTATTAGAACGGGAGGGTCTATAAAAATATGTGATATATGCCAAAGATATGTGATATATGCCAAAGATATGTGATATATGCCAAAGATGTGTCTGCACTAAGATGTGTCGGGTTTGCCAAGGGAGAAAAACGGTGTGATGCTTACCATGCATCTCATCCGCCGTACCTGGAGCGCTTTATCCTTTCCCGCTCAAGGCGCTTGTTCATCTTCTCTCTCATCTCCTCCCAGTGATGCTTGTCATCGTCGGTCGGCAGGATAGGCCTTTGTTGGGGCAAATAAACGGCAGGCGGATAAACAAGCTCTCTTGGTACAAGCTCTCTTGGCACAAGCTCCTCCCGTGTCGGCTCTCTCAGTGCAAGCTCTTCAGGGATCGATTCTTTCTTCCTTGAACCAAAAAGCCAATTTCGCATGCCCATTTTGTTCACAGGTAAGTTTTTTCACAAATTATAATCTGAAAGAACTTATGATGCGCTATCCTTAAAACCCAAAAATCTCATCACTTTCTTGGCCCTGTTGTCACCCAAGTGCTGATTGAATATCTTTGGCATCCCCCTTGCAGCCTTAAGCTCCTGGCCTTCGGGCACTATCCTTGAGAGCTTCATGAAGTGCTCATCGGCGATCTTTGAGGCCTTGTCCAGCAAGCGGTCCATTCTCTCCTTCTGCTCTATCGTGACATTGCCGCAGCGGTAAAGAGATGCTATCTGCTGGCGAAAGCTCGCCCTCTGCTTCGGGCTGAATTCCCTTCGCACGTGCCTTTGCATCGCAGCGGCCTCTATAGTGCTTATGCCCTCACCATGCGCGCGCTGTATGAACTCATCGACCATGGCTATCTTGGAATCAAGCTCATTTGCCATACGGTCGAATGTCTTTTGGTCCATGCTGCTTTCGGTCGGCCCTTTTTACTTGCTGGCTCTTCTTATCATATCTGCGATGCCCCCGCTCATAAAGTGCATCATCTCCCCATGCTCCGTGATCCTGCCGCTTCTGTTGGCGGCATGAAGCGCCCTTGCCATTGGTGGCCGTTCAGGCCTGAAAACCGGCGAGTGCTCCGGGCTATGCCTTGGTATTGCCATATGGATTCTTGCAAGTTAAAACTAAAAAACCGACTGTTTTTAGCCAGGAACAAAAATCGTCCCATAATAACGTTTTTATTGGTTCTCTCGTTATACCTTTGGGTGTGGAATGGAAGAAAAGTCGCTTGGAAAGATGCATAGCTCCGAGGTAAAACAGGTTTACCTGAAGAGGCGCGTTTACCTCATCGGTGCCATAATGCTTTTGCTCATCCTCCTTGCAATCATAGTGATAACCTCATCGGCCGGGCCGCCATCGCAAGAGCCCCCCGCCGACAATGCCTTTGACCCCACGTCTTCGCCGATTTATGAACGCCCGCCAATACTCCCGGCATTGCCCCCGGCTGTCGTGAACGACACTGAGCCTGAGGAAGAGTGCATTCTAGCCCCCATAGAGGCGCTCGGCTGCCTTGAGTTGAATGAGGGGCAAAACATCTTTGAGGCAAAAGGCCTGAACCTCGACGATAAGACCGTCAAGAACCTTATAAAGAAAGTCGAGGCTGATTGCGACACTGACAATGCAGACGGTGTTGTAGACCGGGACTGCATAGTGGATGCCGTAGTGTACAACTCAGAGAACAGCTGGGTATGCGACTGGGCGTGCCTGAGGGATCTTGCCTCCTGTGAGACCTACAAGATGCATCTTGCAGTCTCAATAGCCAGAAAGTACGTCCCTGCAACGGATATATTCGTGGTTCGGACGAATAACTTCCATTTCTTCCTTATATACAAGGACAACCAGGACAAGTGGATACAAAAGTTCTCGTTTGGCCTTTCAAAGCCGGTTCCCGAGGCGTTATATAATGACGTTTATCATGCCGGCCCCATAACCGAGGTAGTCTTCCCGCAGATACTCGAGGTGGAAGTGGGCGATAAATTCTGCTTTGATGTCTATGCGGACAGAAGCTGCGCCTGCTCTATTGAAGTTTTGCCATTCACGGTGGGTGAGTGCCCGCAGCTGCCGGCTGACCTGAAGGGGATATGCGATGCGCCTGTAAAAGAGGTTTACCTGAATACCGGCGTCAACTCCATCTGTTTCACGGTTGCAGATAATGCGACCGAAGAGTTCTACACATATAATTTCGCCCTTACGAGCGGCGAGAACTACATACCTGCAGGCGACGCTTTCATGAAATACAAGGAGTGGGATTGCTGCGTCAATGACTCGTTCAAGGGCTTCTTGTCCATACAGAACTAATCTTGCCCTCGTAAAGCGCCTTTCCGACAACACAGCCCCATATCCCGATCTTCTCCAGCGCCTTTATGTCCCTTTGCGTCGTTATACCGCCGGATGCGCATATCCTTGCCTTTGTGGCATCAGCTATACTCCGGAATTCATCTACGTCGATTCCCTTCATCAGCCCCTCTTTATCGACATCAGTCACGAGAAAGCCAAAGACATTATCCTCAAACTTCCTTATCAGGTTTATAGTCTTAATCCCGGTCTTTTCAGCCCACCCCTTTATGACCACATCCCCCCCCAAGGAATCTACGGCAACCATTATCCTGTCTTTCCCGTATTCCTTTGAAAGGGCCTTTACCAGATTCGGGTCCTTTACTGCCGCGCTTCCGATAATCACCCTGTCGATGCCCGAGTCTAGCGCTATGCACGCAGTTTCAGCGTCCCTGACGCCACCGCCGAACTGCAGCGGCACCTTCGTGGCCTTTCTGATCTTCTCCACTGTAGCAAAGTTATTCTTGCCATCCCCTATCGTCGCGTCTAAGTCAATGATATGCAGGGTCTTTGCACCCTTCTTTTCCCAGCATTTGGCAATCTCCACGGGGTCGCCATAGTATTTCTCAGTCCCCGGCTTACCCTGTACAAGCTGCGTTACCTTTCCCCTGCGGATGTCGATTGCCGGTATTACTATCACGGGAATATTACCTTAAGACCCTAAATAAACCAAAGCACAAATTAAACCAAAGCATAAATTAAACCAAAGCACAAATAAACGCTTAACCCAATTTTGGCCACCTTTTATAAGGTCGCCGGATAATAAGAAAGCAAAGACCCTAGACTGCAAAGACCCTAGGATGCAAAGACCCTAGGATGCAAAGACTCTAGGAAGTTTGAAAATGAAATCACGCGGCCAGACGGCTATGGAGTACCTGCTGATACTAATAGTCGTCATAAGCGTTATAGTGGGCGTAATGGTCTACCTGCAGGCAATGTCGCGGCCCCCCATGGACCAGGCAAACGATGATGTTATCCGAATGCTCTGCTCCCGGCAGGTGTGCGGCGGACCGGCCGACTGCGATGCAACGGGCAATTGCCCATCCGGCGCCACATGCAACCCGGGCAAGGGGACATGCGAAATGCCTTAGGAAGACGGCCTTTTGTAAAACTACATAACCTTTTATACAACGTCACGTAATCTTATCTGCCCAAAAATGATACGAAAAGGCCAGACGGCAATGGAATACCTACTTATCCTGGTTATTGTCATAACAGTGGTTGTCGCAGTCATGATATGGATGCAGGCCTCTCAAAGGCAGATAAGCCGCCAAACGCTGAATAACACAAACAATATACTCTGCGCCCAGACGCCCTGCACCGGCCTGCCGACCGATTGCAAAACCCCGCCTTGCCCCTCTACCGGCTCATGCAACCTAGGCACCCTTATGTGCCAGGTCTAGTTTTGCTGTGTTTCCCCGCTCGTTTACCAACCTTTTTGCTAAAACCCTGAAAACAGGCTCCCAGCAAGCTTTTATAGCCCCTTCTCTAATATTAGATTACCAAATTCCCAAATTGGGTAAAAAGAGAGAAATACAAAAAATGGACCAACTCAAAACAAAAGG
>CAYSUP010000006.1:0-10729 GCA_964434205.1 uncultured archaeon
ATTATCGCCAGTAGCGGGCCTGCTGTTAATTCAAGCATCCTCCATGGGTTACTCCCCTTGCCGCTGCCCCCCGCGCCACTTTTTCCGGGTTTCCCCTTGCTAGAAACCATGCCTTGCACTGCCTTTCTCTTGTTCTTTAAGAATTCCTTCCACTTCTTGGGGTCTTTCAAAAGATCGATGTCGTTGTATATTACATCCATCCATGTCTTTTCCTTAAGCGGAACATCGTCGTAGTTTATCGGATAGCCGCCGCATCCATCAATCTGCACGTTATGCGTCTTCTTCTTTATGGTAAGCCAATACCGGTAAACTGGCGACCATAGCAGCTCAAAACCTGCGACTTCTACATTCTCCTTCTCAGTCTTAAGGACTCCAGAAATCTTTTGCTGCACCATCCGTTCAACGCGGTCTTCACTAATCTTTGGTGCAATGACCTTTGCCTCGCCGCCTACCTGGGTGAGTTCGTCAGCCAGGTCCACGACTTCAATGGGCTCATGGTCAAGAAGGTCTTGTAGGTAATCAGCAAGTCCGGCGTTTATGCCATCGATTGCGACCCGCCCGCTTAATTCCTCGGCGTCGGTTATGTTCTTGTTGGCGTCATGCATCATGAGCTCGGCAGAGTAAGTGAAAAACCAATAGGGTTTAAACATCAGCTCAAACCCCATCACATCATACTTTCGCTGGTTCTTTTCCTTCATGAAATCCTTAAGTATCTTTTCTGATGTTTCTCGGTCCACTAATGTGGGCAATGTCATGCGGCGGTTGGGTATGTCGACTTTGCTGTCTCGGCTTTCCTCGGGGAGTATATGGGGGTTTGGTTTTTTTGGCGCGTTTATGCCGAATATATTGTCCTCTAGATCGTGCATCAGATCATCAAACGGCTTTTCTTCCTGCCCTTCCTCATCATCTTGCCCAGGCATAGACTAATTTAAGGAAAAGAGGTTAAAAACAGTGGAATGTCTGGTTTTTGGGGAGGGGCGCCAGTTTCAAGAAATGGCGATAATTCTAAAGCAAGGGCAATAAATTTCAAAAATAAGCTGGGAAAACGACGACGCGCAAACAACTAGGATAAAGGCAAATAACGAAAACAAAAAACAAAACCAAAAAATGAAAACAAAGGAGGTGAAGGGTTTATTCCACCCTTCTTTTAAGGATTCTAAAACCACCCGGAACAATGAGTATTTTTGTCTCGGAGATTCTGCCCATGTCGCCGTCTATGTCCGATTCGATGTTCTTAAGGTCCGCGATCATCTTTTTCAACGACAGTCGGTTTGTTTGGGTCAGGGTTTCGGTGTCAAGTATGACAATATTGCCTTTGCGAAGCTCCCTCTCGGCGTCTGCAAGAATGTCTGGTGAATTCGCGTTGATGCTCTTGACGTAAGTGTACTTGTCTTCGTCTAATATCTCACCTTCATGCAGCCCAATACCCTCTAAATACTCATCGAGACTGACGTTTTTGTCTGCAGCAGACGCGCCACCCTCAAAACCTAGCCAATTTTTGATGCCCATTTTCACATCCAGTTTAATGTTTTAATGTTATTTTGTTCTTGTCCTAGTTTGTTGCAGTTCACTTTTTGCTGTTATTTCTTTTACCGTGATTTATTCTATCGTGGTGGTTAAAAACCAGTTCTTGGCCGAACCGCTTAAATTAACAGAGGGGAGTTAAAAATAGACCACCCCCAAGCGGAGTTTCAAGAATAAGACTTTTATTGAGAGCAAGCCAAATATAGCGCTCTTGGTTTCCATCTTTGTAGCGAAAAATATAAAAAGGAGTATTTATATAAAAAGACTGGGCTGGGGCAAACGGGTTGCCAATACAAACACTAATCGGTCATCAACACAAACACTAACAGGCCATCAACACAAACACGGCCGGGCGCCGCAAGATTCTCTTGGTTCACAGGTCGTCGTAACATGGGCCCCTTCAATTGCGTAGAGTTCTCTTAATTGCACAAAACACAATGACAAAGAAAAATCTCTTTTCTGAGCACACCGCGGAGTATAAGATTTTTGAGAATAAAGAGGCACTATCGCCTCATTTCACACCCCCAAAACTCCCATACCGCGAGCCAGAGATAAAGAGTGTGGTTGATTTAATGGCCCCCGCGCTAAAGAAAGACAAGCCAGCCAATATATTCATATATGGAAAAACGGGTGTTGGCAAGACCATTGTCGCGCGATTTGTCTCCTCTGAACTCCTTGAGATGTGTGGTGAAAAAGGGGTGCCCATCTTCCTTAGCTATATCAACAACCGGATGTACACAAGCAAATACGCCGTCCTTGTCAAGCTGCTAAAGGACCTTTATGAGGCAGACAAACAGTATTTCGAGGAGAACAAGCTTGCTGTCCACGAGAGCGGCGCGCCGCCAACGCTTTTGTATGAAACGTTAGTCTCGTTCATTGGCGGTAGGGGAGTCGGCGTTGTTGTGATTCTAGACGAATTGGATGCCGTTCGTGATTTGGATAATCTCATGTACACATTAACGCGTGCAAACGACGAAGTCAAAAAGAGCAGGACGCCTGGGGCAAAACAAGGGTATATAACAGTGATAGGCATCTCCAACAATCTATTCTTCAAGAAGAAACTAGACCCGCGCAGCAAGTCCACCCTATGCGAAGAAGAATTGGTGTTCTCACCATACAACGCAAAGCAACTGACAAGGATTCTGGCTGATCGTGTAAAACTCGGTTTTAAGGAAGGAAAGGTCGAAGACTCCGCAGCGCATCTGATTGCTGCCATATCCTCCAAAGAAGGCGGCGACGCGCGCTACGCCCTTAGGTTATTAAGAAAAGCAGGCGAGATTGCTGAAACCAAAGACGCAAAATCAGTCACCGACGCCGATGTCGAAGAGGCGAGAAAGAGTGTCGAGGAGGATATAGTGTTTGAAAGCCTTGGGACTTTACCAGAACAGCAACAAGTGGTGCTGCTAGCGCTGGCCGAATTAATGGAGAATGCACAAAAGGGGCTTACCGGCGAGAAGCGAAATCAGTTCACATCCGGCGAAGTTTATGAGCAATACAAGCGAACCTGCAAGCAGATAGTCAAAGAAGCGCCCCGCAGCATGCGCTGGGTGCGCGAGTATCTGAACGATCTTGAGATGCTCGGTTTTATCTCCATGCAATTCTCTGGAAAAGGAAACCGCGGTCAAACAAGGCTTGTTGAGCTTGGTGAGGACCCGAAGAAGATAAAGGAATTCATCCTTAAGAGCCTGAAGGTTTAAGAAAAATTGATATTTTTACTCATTTCTAACCGCGCTATAACAATCACTCATTGTAGTACCTAACTTTTTGGCTATATTTGGGTTCTGTTCCTGTGTTTTATGTGTTGTAGTACCTAACTACCTATACTCATTACAACACTCGATTACCTATACTCAGATTACCTATACTCATTGTAGTACCTAACTACTCCCACTCTCTTTACACAAACTTTTAGACAATCACTGTAACTCAAGTAATCACTTTAACTCAGACAATCACTTTAACACCTTGTGCCTCAAGCAAAACCTTCATCCCGGGTACGTGCCCCAAACCAACAACGACCACAACATTATCTGCCCCCCTCCTTAGTATATGCAAGACATTATTGCACATATAGGCGTTGCGCTCATCAACCAACGCGCGGTGTATTGACGGGAATTGTCGTTCCAATTCCACCATCAACTCTTCAACACCTTCCCCCTTCTCGAGTTTAGTGATGTCTAGTTCATTATTGCTGCCAAACATAGACATCAATCCCTGTGTTTTTTTGCCAAAAAGCGGCTTTAGCAGCAGCATTCCAGAGGCCGCGCCAAGCGCCCCAAACAGTCTTATCTTCTCCTTAAACTTCATTCCCACCCACATGCGCGCAATAGTCACATCAATTGGCCGGTCGACAAGCCCGATGTCCAAATTGTACTTGCGTGCTGTCTCTACGGCAGAGGCCATCTCCGAGCCGGGCATGACGCCGAATTCTTCGCCTATCTGCTGCTGCAGCCACTTGAGAAGGCCCGGGAACGTGAGTATCTCCTTAAACGACAGCGTTTGGGCTGTGTATTTAGGCTCTGGCCGCTGCGGGTTTGGATGACGCCGTCCCTGTTGCAGAGAAGGTAGTTGTCCCAGTTGCGGACTTGAAGGTAGCTGTCCTTGTTGCAAGTTTGAAGGTTGTTGCCCCGGTTGCAGGTTTGAATGTAGTTGTCCTTGGGGTGCGTGTTCTGAATTCTGCCCCCCCAGCAACGATTGCCCAGGAAGGTGCTGCCCTGAAGGCGAATACGGGAAGTGACCCCCCTCCCCCAAAGGGGTCTTCGGTTTCCAGTCTTCAGTCTTCGACTTTGAGTTTGTGGTATTTTGGCCGTCAGCTTGACCGCTTGCCACAGGCTTTAAAACCTCTTGCATGGCCTTGAAACGCTGCAAATCAAGTTCAACGCACACGATATTTGGGAGCACAGTCCGGATAGTGTCCTCAACGCGCATGGCGCTCTCTTTGGACACGTGTACAGTCCCAATCAAATAAACCCTCTTCTCTTTAAGCGGGATTCTTATCTCCTTTTGCCCCTGCGTCTTATGCGGGCACTTAGCCTTATCCTCATATGGGCAACCCCCACCTTTCTTTACTGGGCAATCGCTCTTCTCTTTTGGAGGCGGTGCTACAGCCAAACCAGCCATGCCTTGGTTTTACACTCGGGCTAGAAAAACCCGAAAAACACCGATTTTAACGCATATGTTAGACAGCAACAAACTTCCCTTAAACCAAAAAGATTTTTATACCTTTCCTCATAAACATACCAGTTTAAAATTTAGGGTGAAAAATGAGTATTAAGATCTCAGAGCTCTACGGCATGGAGATATACACCAGCAAAGCCAAGCATTTGGGGAAAGTGGAAGACATAATCCTTAATCTCCAAAAAGGCGAGATAATGAGGATCACCCTTGCTCCGCTGAAAAGCGGCTTTCTCTCAAAAGGCAAGGTAGAGGAGATCCTGAAAGAGAACAGCATCGGCTACTCGGATGTGGACCAGGTAGGCGATATCGTTCTTGTCAAGCCCACCGTGCGCGTGGCAGTTGGACCCATTGCTGAAAAGCCGGCGCACAGGCACTAAACCCGCTTTAGTATTTTATACCCAATACTGCTAAGTCTACTTCTACTCAAAAATGGTTCTTGACAAGCTATCCTCAGGCCTGCAGGGCGTCCTTAGCAAGATACGCGGCTCAGGCGTTGTAGACAAGGCAACAGTCAAAGAGATAGTCAAGGAAGTGCAAAAAACACTCATCTCCGCAGATGTCAAGATAACGCAGGTCTATGAGCTGTCCCAGAGGATAGAAAAAAAAGCGCTTGAGGAAAAGCTGCCAAGCGGCATTTCCCGAAAAGAGCACCTTATCAAAGTCGTCTATTACGAAATAACAAACCTTATGGGCGGCGACGAGGCGAAGTTCGAGCTTGACCCAAAGAAGCAAAACAGGATAATCCTTGTCGGTGTGCAAGGGTCGGGAAAAACGACACAGGCCGCTAAGCTGGCGAAATACCTCATGAAGAAAGGCTTCAAGCCGGCTATGATATGCGCTGACAAGTTTCGCCCGGGCGCGCTTGACCAACTGCGCCAGCTTGGCGAAGAGATAAAAGTCCCGGTCTACGGCGACCCAAACGAGAAAAAGCCCTGGAACATAGCAAAGAAGGGCCTTGAGCAGTTCAAGGATTATAATGTCGTCATCATAGACTCCGAGGGCAGGCACTCGCTTGACAAAGAGCTGATGGACGAAATAGAGCATCTTGAAAAAGACGTGAAGCCCGAATATACATTGCTCGTCCTTGACTCTACAATCGGCCAGCAGGCAGAGACGCAGGCGCGCGCGTTTAAGGAGAAATGCAATGTCAATGGGATCATACTCACAAAGCTTGACGGCTCTGCAAAAGGCGGTGGCGGCATCTCTGCATGCTCTGCAGCACAAGCCCCAGTGTTCTTCATCGGCGTAGGCGAGCGGATAAACGACCTCGAGCGCTTTGACCCAAAGGCGTTTGTCGGAAGGCTGATGGGGTTTGGCGACGTCAAAGGCCTTCTTGAAAAATTCGAAGAGCATGTAGAGAAAGACCAGGCAGAGGATATGGCAAAGCGGATGATGTCCGGCAAATTCACTTTGGTTGACGTCTACGAACAGCTTGAGCAAGTAAAAAAGATGGGGCCGCTGTCAAAGGTTGCCGAGATGCTCCCGGGCTTTGGCGGCGCGATGCAAAAAATGCCAAAGGACATGATGAACGTTCAAGAGGAAAAACTAAAGAAATTCAAACCCATATTACAATCAATGCGGCCGGAAGAACTGGAGAACCCAAAACTCTCCCGCGCGCGGGTGGAGCGCATTGCAAAAGGGTCTGGGACAAAGCCCGAGGATGTGCGCGCTTTGATACAACAATACAATCAGATGCGCGCGACATTCAAGAAGTTGAGGAAGGACCGGCGTTTTGCAAAGATGTTCAAAGGCATGGCTGATGAAGGGATAAGTGTATGAGACAGACGAAGGGATAGCTGCATGATTTTAATCTTTTTTCAATAAACAATAGTGATGGCTCCTACAACTGCCTCACACGGCCAAATGCGTGGGTTTGTCAACAATCATTAGCGGCTTCACCCCAGGATTTTAGATGTCGTTGAAAAGCGGTTGTCGCCCGATGATTTGTCCTCATCCGTCCAATGCATAACCAAAGTCAGACCGGCAAAAGGCAAGTGGCTATTCCCTTACAGGGCCAATGAGTTATACCTCATGGAATTGGCGAACGGCCGCAGAGTTCGGTTCATGCAACGCGATGCCGCAGGACGTGTTACTGTCTGTGTTGATGAAAAATCCGGAGCCCCAGTTGTTCTGGCCAGGCGCAACAAGGTGTTTCTTTCCGGCAAACCAGAAGTTCTCGGGCAAGCGCTTAATGTGGCGTTGGGCAAGACGACACGATAACCAATGTCATGCCCGTCGAATACGCGTCGATGCGTGTCTGAATGTAGCACCTAACTGACCCTATATAAACCCACTTACCGAGGTGACTGCTGCGTCTTTTTATGCCACTTTCAACACCCCTTTTTAAGCCCCTTTCCTCTAAATATGCGCTGGATTTTTGGGTGGAGAAAAGGCCAACTTTTACATTATTTTCTGGCTCAAAAATTAGGTGTGGTTAGGTTTGGTAATGGGTCCAAAATCAGGCACGACAATGGTTGAAAAGGCCGAAGAATACAAAGCGGAGAGTATCAAAGTCCTGGAGGGCCTAGAAGCGGTCAGAAAGCGCCCTGCAATGTACATAGGGGACACCACATCAAGAGGCCTCCATCACCTTGTAGAAGAGGTCGTAGACAATTCCATCGACGAAGCCCTAGCCGGTTTTTGCGACAACATCGAAGTCAGGATTTTGCCCCACAATGTCATTGAAGTCACTGACAATGGCCGGGGGATACCAACAGACATACACCCAAAATACAAGGTCAGTGGAATGGAACTTGCGCTGACAAAGCTTCACGCCGGCGGGAAATTCGACAACAAGGCCTACCAGGTTTCAGGCGGCCTTCACGGCGTTGGTGTATCATGCGTCAATGCGCTCTCCGAGTGGCTTGAGGCCACGGTCTACCGCGATGGGCTGACGCATAAACAGAAGTACGAGCAGGGAAAACCAGTGACAAAGATTGAGACGGGTGCCAAGACTGACAAGCGGGGCACTATTATAAAATTCAAGCCGGACAAAGAGATTTTTGAGACCCTGGAATTTTCCTTTGACATACTTGCGCAGCGCTTAAGGGAACTTGCCTTCCTAAACAAGGGCATCAAAATCAGGCTCACAGACGAGCGCGAAAAAAAAGACCATGAGCCGTTGAAAGAGCAGATCTTCCAGTACAGCGGCGGCATAACGGAATTTGTCCTTTACATAAACAAGAACAAGGAACCGATACACGCCCCCATCTATTTTGAGACAAAGAAAGACGACATATCGATTGAAGTTGCCATGCAATACAATGACGGCTATATAGAGAACATCTTCTCATTTGCAAATAACATCAACACGATTGAGGGCGGGACGCATCTTTCCGGGTTTAAGACAGCACTTACAAGAGCAGCCAATGATTATATAAAAAAGAAAAACCTGGCTAAGATGAAGGACTTCACCCTGTCGGGCGAGGACACGCGCGAGGGATTGACCGGGGTCATTTCAGTAAAGCTCAGGCAGCCGCAGTTCGAGGGCCAGACCAAGACAAAACTTGGCAATAACGATGTCAAGGGCATAGTAGACTCTCTCGTCTATATAAAACTTTCAGAATTCCTTGAAGAGAACCCGCGTGAAGCAGAGAAGATCCTTCTTAAGACAATAACAGCTGCGCAAGCGCGCGAAGCAGCAAGAAAGGCGCGTGAACTGACCCGCAGGAAGGGCGCTTTAGAATTCTCCTCACTTCCGGGCAAGCTGGCCGACTGCTCCAATCGCGATCCGGCGCTTTGCGAGCTTTACATAGTCGAAGGTGACTCTGCCGGCGGCTCTTGCAAATCCGGAAGGAACCGCGAGTTCCAGGCCGTCCTGCCGCTGAAAGGGAAGATCCTCAACGTCGAGAAAGCAAGGCTTAACAAGATCTTTGAGAATCAGGAGATAGCGACACTGATTACAGCGATCGGCACGGGCATCGGCGAGGAGTTTGACATAACTAAGACGCGCTACCACAAGATCATATTGATGGCTGATGCTGACGTTGACGGCTCTCACATCCGCACGCTGATACTCACTTTCCTTTACCGTTATATGGGCGCGTTCATAGACAAAGGCTACATCTACATCGCACAGCCGCCGCTTTATAAGGTATGGAAAGGCCAAAACATCAAATATGCATTCACAGACGCAGAGAAAGACAAATGCCTTAAGGAAGTCGGCGAAGGCGCGAACGTCCAGCGCTACAAGGGCCTAGGTGAGATGAATCCTGAGCAGTTATGGGAAACCACAATGGATCCCGAAAGAAGGACGATGAAGATAGTGAAAGTGGAAGACACCGTCGAGGCAGACAGGATCTTTACTATACTCATGGGCGACGAGGTAGAGCCGAGGCGCGACTTCATAATCAAATATGCAAAAGAGGTCAAGAACCTGGACATCTGATTTTTGACAAATTGGGCAAAACCACAATAACACTCAATGGCAAAGAAAGAAGAACCAAAGGAAAAAGAAGCAACGATCGCGTCAAGGGTAGCTAGGAGCTTAATCAACCGCAATATCGAGGACGAGATGAAGGAGTCTTACATAGACTACTCCATGTCGGTCATCGTTGGCCGTGCCCTGCCGGATGTGCGCGACGGTTTAAAGCCCGTCCACCGGCGCGTCCTTTACGCTATGAATGAGCTTAGCCTTGCTCACAGCAAGCCCTACAAGAAGTCGGCAAGGGTAGTAGGTGAAGTACTCGGTAAATACCACCCGCATGGCGACGTTGCTGTTTATGATACCATAGTGCGCATGGCGCAAGACTTCTCCCTCAGGTATCCTCTTGTCGACGGCCAGGGCAACTTCGGCTCAGTTGACGGCGACGCCCCGGCAGCCATGCGATATACCGAAGTTCGCATGTCGCGGATTGCAGAGGAGATGCTTGCGGATATCGACAAGGAAACCGTAAACTTCACTCCAAACTTTGATGACTCACTGCAAGAGCCGCTCGTATTGCCGTCTAAATTCCCCAATCTGCTAGTCAATGGCTCTTCAGGTATAGCAGTAGGCATGGCAACAAACATGCCACCGCACAATATTTCCGAAATAATCGACGGCACGATTGCTGCAATAGACAATCCGCAGATAACCACCCAGGAACTCATGCAGCACGTCAAAGGCCCGGATTTCCCAACAGGCGGCATAATATGCGGCCAGAGCGGCATACTACAAGCCTTTACAACCGGCCGCGGCAGCATAAGGATAAGGGCCAAGGCGGAGATAATAGAGGAAAAGAAGCGCGAGAAGATAATAGTCACTGAAATCCCCTACCAGATAAACAAGGCAACCCTCATCGAGACGATAGCAAACCTTGTCAAAGACAAGAAGATAGACGGCATATCCAATATCCGCGACGAGTCTGACCGCGACGGCATGCGGATAGTAATAGAGATCAAGCAAGCAGCGCAGGGCAGCGTAGTCTTAAACCAGCTCTACAAGCACACTGCAATGGAATCCTCATTCGGTGTCAACAACCTTGCGCTTGTCGACAATAAGCCCATAGTCCTTGACCTAAAAGGCCTTATAACGAATTTCATAGGCCACCGAAAGGAGGTTATCACCCGCCGCTGCAAATTCGAGCTTAAGAAGTCAGAAGAACGTGCGCACATCTTAGAAGGCCTTCGAATCGCGCTTAACAACATAGACACCATAGTGAAGCTTTTGCGCGCGTCCAAAGGCACTGACGAGGCAAAGAAAGGCCTCATGTCTCAATTCAAGCTTTCAGAGAAGCAGGCCCTTGCGATACTTGACATGCGCCTGCAGAAGCTCACCGGCCTTGAGCGCGAGAAAATAGAGCAGGAATACTCCGAATTGCAGAAATATATCATGTGGCTCAAGGAAGTGCTGGCCGATGAAACGAAGGTACTTGGGATAATCAAGGGAGAACTCGCCGAGATAAAGCAAAAATACGGCGATGAGCGGCGCACGGCCATTGAGGATTCCGCAGATGACATACAAGTCGAAGACTTGATAGCTGAAGAGGACATGGTGGTTGCGATAACAAACCAGGGGTACATAAAGCGCCTTCCAGTAGCGACATAC
>CAYSUP010000007.1:0-10511 GCA_964434205.1 uncultured archaeon
GTATAATAAAGGGCAACTTGGAGAAGCTCCTGCAGCGTCAAGCGGGTCGGGAAAGTGGGGAAGCGACTTTATGTCTGGTTTTAAGGGGCATTACACCGACTTCTTTGGTCTTGGTACTACAAATGCAGCAGCTAAAGCAACCACATCATGGGCCCAATGGGGCGCTGCAGGCGGTGCACTCTATGGAGCCATGGATGCATCTAAACACTATAAAGAAGACGTGTATAAGTGGGTAAAGAATAACAACTGCACTACCTCTTAGTCCAGTACAACAACGTTGGCCCTTCAATCTCCTTGAAGTGCGAATCCTTTGTGATTAGGATAGGTGTGGCGCCGTGAGCAATTGTTATATTTGCATAACTTGTTATATTTGTATGAATTGTTATATTATTCGTATAAATTGCTATATTTGTATAAAAAGTTATATTTGTATAAAAAGGTATAACTATAAAACTAGCCGCATGTTTCACCTTTGCACTCATCGCTCAGAAGCCCGTCAACCACCCTTTTTAGTCCACCTTTGGCACTGGGGAGATAGATGTAGACAAACATCCTGTCCATCGTCAAAGAGCCTATTGTGAACTTCCGATCTTTGTAAATCTCAAATTGGAAGGGGGCGTAGGTATAAAGCTCGCTTCCTTCACCACCCATGTTTTCAAGGACTAGCCTGTTGCCGTCGTCTATAAGCGTCTCAGTAAGGTTGTATTCCACGCTTGACTCAAATATCATCGGAAAGAAGTTTCGTGCGTACTCCAAAAGAGGCTCGGCTGCTCCGCCAGAGAAGAAGGTGGCAAGTGCCGCAGCAGCTATCTGAACGGTGTACATTATGACAGATTCCTCGGAATCGCCGCAGACGCCATTGTTTTTGTCTTCGAATGTTGGGTTGAAATAACAGTGCTTGCCTCCGAGTATCACTCCGGGGTCATATTTTACCAGTCCCTGGTCTACCCTGCCAAACACATCATAACCGAGCTCATTCAAATCAAGGCCCTTTGCTGCATCCATCAGCCTATCAGAATTCTCCCGCCTCTCTAATTGGGTGTTGAGCATGTCATATGACTTATCTGCTGCGACATATGCTTTGTTCACATAAAAATAAAGTTCAGACAAGTCTGAATTTATTCTCATCAGAAGGCTTAGTGAGGGGGTGCACCTGCAGGTGCATTGGTCTATGCGATATGTCTCTTTATCGCAGTCGCCGTCATCGGAGCAAACTGTACACGTGCCTGTCCGTGTCGCACCCGTTTCCAAATCACCTAAACAGGTATAACTGCTCCCGCTTGCTGGACAAGACGGATAATGGCAATGCGCGTCGCAGTCCTCGTCGTCGCAGCCTGAGTCTGCTTTGCAATCGGCGACCTTGCTTGTCTTGCAGTTGTCATCGTCTATGCGCGAGGGCGGCAATGAGAGTTTAAATATTGTGCTAAGGTCTGAGACATATGCATCAGCACCCCTGCAATAATCGGGCGTCTCCTCAAAGCCGTATGTCTCGTTATTGTTTTGAAAATCATCTGCAACGCGGTTGTCTATGTCACCCGTGTTGTATTCATTCGCATCTTTGATGGCGTTTAGGCATCCCTCTTCGTTTAGCTCCTTAAACTGCAAAAGGACTTCGTTTATGGCTATGCTGGCTTCATCCCTGAACTCATCACAACTATTTTCAGTGCCAAATAGGATATTAAACTCGCGCTGCCTGCAATTCTCTTCTTTGTCGCTGTCCTCGCATTCATCGTACTTGTCTTCACAGTTGCGCCGGCACGTCTTGCCGGCACTTCCTGGTTTGCATTTTTTCTTGCACGTGTCATATTTGAGCTCACAGTATATCTCGCAGTTTTCGTATTTAGAGGTGTTGTGGCCCCCCAGCCAATCGCTTAATAGGTCCTTAAGCCCGTCATATTTGTCTCTTTCAGTTTCTAAAAGCCCTACCCTTTCCCTAAGTTCGCCCGGGTCGTATAGGGCATTGCACTCGCTTTTTTCAGTTGCATTCTGGCAGACATTGTCTTCGATCTCCCCCATTTTGTAGTTGTTTTCTATTGCTGCCTGCGCCTTGTCTTTGTCGGCAAATGTCATGTCAAAGCCTGCCGGCAAAAAGGACGGCTCTGAGAGATATTGCCATTCGGCAAGCCAGGTCGCTGCAGGTATAGCCCCTAGGTCCAAAGCCGAGTCCGGATCGCCAATAAAGCCCTTTATTGAATCTAGGTCGCCAAACAAGAGTGTTGCTATTGGATCAAAGTCATAGTGCCCCTCTTTCAAGAGCGGCCCCTTGTCTGAAGCGTACGCATTAAGGTATGCGCGCGCATACAGGGCTCCTGTAAAGGTCCATCTTGCATAGTTCTCATAGTTGCTGTTAAAGTCCCATGCCCGGCCATACATGTCCTTCAAGCGCATGTTTAGCGGGATTGTTATGTTTGCTTCAAACAGTGTGGCTTCCCAGCCTTGATATCTATTGGTAACGGCTATCGGAAGTTGCACGATCCCCACAACGCCATCTTTAGTCTCTGTTATATCCAGATTATCGCCGGTCAGTTCACCTATTGTGATGTTGATGCCTTCTTCGAATGCGAATGTGCTTTGGTGGCCGTTGGAATAGTCCGCTATGTTGGGAATAGCATCATTAAATCCTTGAGAAACGGCAATCCGTATATCGCTGACTATTTGGTTCCAGCCGCCTTCCTTTGATGAATTCAGGTACTTGTTAATTGTCTCTCCGGGGGATATTTTGCCTGTTTTCATCACGGCGCCATAAAACAGGTCGCGGAGTGAGGAAGCTATCATTGTCTTGACATTGCCGACTGCATTGTTTATCCTAAGCCATGAAAGCCGGTCAGTGTGAGCATCGTACGCCTTGGCTTCGCCAGAGTTCCATTGAATAACAATTGCCACGACCATTATCACTAGCACTAGGCCTAACGTGGTGAAAAGCGGATAAAATCCTCTGCGATTTATTCTCCTGGCCATCGCCATACTTTTTGCCGTCAAAAGTTTTGTATCAGTATTTTTCCTTGTTTTCATTTTGGCCATATCTTTACTATGATCTCTCCGTCGTATAACAGATCCCCAGAAAGTATCGTAACTGCCCCGCCATATGCCAAAGCATCCTTAGGTGGCTTGCTACCAAATTGCCATTCTTGCAAGCCCATGCCGATGCTTGCCCAAAAGCCATATTCTATCGGCCCGATTATGTTTTTCAAAGACTTATTTTCAGCATAGAGTTTGCTGATTACTTTGATGTCTAAAACCCCGTTGCCATAAGAGCCAGACTCTTCGGATTGGAAAACCTCACCTGAGAGCTCTTCCACTATGCGCTTTCCCGTGTCATGCATGTCATTGACTTCGGCTTCTGTCAGCCTGCTGTTCACAATGCTAAAAAAGATTATCAATACGGCTATCCCTATGATAAACGCCATCACCGCCATTGGCAAATCTTCCAAACCCTGCGGCCCTAGCTGGGCCTTGCGGCCCATTGTCTTCAATCTCCGGTGAGCAGTATTTGTATTCATTCGCATCTTGAGCCCTCAATGTATATTTTACTTAGATATTTTGTCATGCAGATGTAGTGTAAATCCTGGCCAAAACCCTTAAGCACCCCAAAGGAGGTATTTGAAAGAGGCGCTGAAAGCGAGGACGCGCCCGCAACTTCCCTATGGCCGCTCAGCGTCTTTGTTACTATTCCGACAGCATCGCCGTTCTTGTCCAGCACCTCAATAGAGTAGTCCTCACCCTCTATGTTTTCTGGCAGCTCGTATTCAAAAGTCATGCCACTGATTGAATCATAGGTGTCAAGTATTAGATTCTTCAAAGTCTGCGAGACTTGGCTGGCTGCAGAAACCTGGCCGCTGCTTGCAGAAAACCCATAAGCAGTAAGCATCATGAGCATCATTCCCATAAAGACAAGCAGGCTGCCTACCTTGCCCCATGTCCAGACAATCCATCCTCTTTTTTTCATTTTCTGCGGTATCTTTCAGTTTGCCATCATCCGTTTGGTCCCTTGTTTAGTCTCTCCACACAATCAATCTCATTTCGGCCCTTGAGCCTGCGCCGGTAAAGTACCGCTTTGCTGTTCCCGACCGACCTATGGGTTCGGCCTTGTTATTTATGCTTAGAATCGTGCTACAGCAGTCCCTGACTTCGAACTTGTATGCATAACCTTCCAGCAGTTCGTCCAACCGCGCATGTATGGCATCTTCTAGCTTGGGTTTAAGACTTCCGCGCCCTGAGAATATTGTGCCGAGGATTACAGATTTTAATGCATCTTCTTCGCTGGAGTTGCAATCTTTGGAAGTATTCATGCCATAGTCGGACTCTTCACAAACGCGCACATGCTCTATATCAAAGCTGTAAGACTCGTTGGCCCAAGTCCGGTTATCATAGGTCAAGTGAACTGATGCAGCCATGGGCCTAAGCAGGCGATATTCGGTTATTGTGCTGGTTGAGGAAATCTCATCAGTCAGGTCTCGCGTGACATTCCATGTGCGAATTGTTTTGTCTATTGTCGCTTCTTCAACAATGCCTTTGACCGAGCTGCCATTATAGGTCCTGCGATGTGTGCTGCCCCCATAAGAAGACGAGTTGAGTATGTAGTCCATACCTTCAAAATACTCTGTCTTCTGCTTTACGCCACCTATTTCATCGCCAATAAATCTTAGCCGGATTGCAAGGTTCCCTGAGCCGGTCAAATAGGTCTCAGCTCCGAACTCCATCTCATTGTAAGGCGCAACTGCGCTTTTGTTGGTCAAGGAATCAAGCGGCACAATGGGAAGCATGATGACATCCTCCGACTGGTTTTTAACTCCGGTGACTTCGCTGCTACCGCCGCCAACAAGACTAATGTTCAAAAAACTATTGCTTATGTTTTCGCCCCTGAGCAGAATCAAACCGGAGATGCCGGCAATGGAGCGCACATCATCAGCATAAGCAAAGCTGTTGCCGGCGGTTATCGAATCTGAGAGCATCTTCTCAAGCGTCAGGCCCCTGACTTTGACTTCCACCGGCCGAAGTTCCATTATAGACACGCCGGTGTCGAGACCTGTTTCAAGATAAGTCAAAAATGAGTTGGCAGCGTCGCTGGCGTTTATCAGAGCGCATCTTATCTGGGTTATGATCTCCAAGAGTTTTTCTTTTGCTACTGAGCTTAAACTTTCAAGCTGCCTGTCAAACTCATCTTCAAAATCAGAGACAAAATCTTCGGCAAAGGTTATGTTACCCATCAGATCGCTGATTATATCGTCGTCGACTCCCAGGCAGCTTGTATCCATATCGTTGTAGCCGGGCAGAAAGCTTGCCAGAAAATTGATGATATCGCAGACTTCTGCACTCCCGGATATTGCACTATCCAGCCAATCGGAGATAGCGCCGGTGACAAGTGCCTTGGATTCAGACAGGTATGATCTCACGTCGCTGATGCGCGCTTTCACATAGAGCACAAATGGGTTGCTTGCAGGATCTAAGAAGGACTGATTGCCCTTTATCTGCTTTTCGGCTTTGGAAAACTCATCTATTGCTGAGTCAATATATCCCATTATCCTTTGGATATCATTAGAGAGGCACGAGCTCACATTCTTGAGTGCTATAGGCTGCACGGTCTTTATCTCTAAATCCCCGCCGCTGCTATCTGCAAGCTCGCTAAGCGCCCTTATCGCAACCTCATTGACGTTCTCATTCTCTTGTATGAATTCAGCCGACGCGCTTGTCTGGATGGATTGTATGAAAAGGTAGGATAGCGCGAGTATGCATATCGATATGAAGACTGCCAGGTCTAGGGCCGCAGCCTGCCCCTTTTTTGAAGGTTTGGGATCTTTGGTCTTTGGCCTTCTTAGCCTAATGCCAGGAGATGATAACTTGCGCATCTTTTCTCGAATAAGTCAAAACTAAGTCGTGATCACCAGCGTCAATCCTTCCCGTGCCGTCGCTCACTATTTCAATCCCTTGAATGCTCATTGGTTCCGTAAGCTCAGTTGCGTTTGTAAACGATTCGTTCACTTTCGTTAGCCCCGTTGCAACAACCGAACCGCCGTCTATCGCAATTGCATAGTTTTGGGGTATTGAAACCTTGATGCGGTCTGACGAACCGTCATATCCAAGGCTGACCAACTTGGCCCGTTTGTATATCTCCGTAGAAGCCTCTACTGCCGCCTGATATTCGTTGCCCTCGACAAACTGCGCCATTACATTTATGCCTATCCAGATTATTAGCATCATCACTGCAACAGCCGCAAGTATCATGAACGGTGCGTCCTCAACGCCAAAGCCCTTACGTCTCATTGTAATTAAGTATTTCAAACGAGTGGTTCTCTGTGTAGTTCAGCATGTTTGCACCTATTGCAAACGTGGTCGCGTCAGCATCTTTTGGACCAAGCGCAAAGCCCGCCAGCATTGCAAACACGGCAAATCCTATCAACATCGCAGCAGCTATCTTGAGCACCTCTGATGAGACCGCGCGGCGGTTTTTTAAGATGCCCATCAGAAATCCGCCGTCCGGTTAGCTATCTTCTCGGAGAAATCTTCAAGTGCACCCCCGGTGGCGTTGATGGACGCCTGGCCAGACTCGCGCACATCTGAGAAAAAAACAGCGAATAGCGCCAATATTGCTGCCACTATTATTATTGCCAGAGTCAGCTTGAAGACTTCCCCCGTTATGCCTTTTTGTTTCATTTTCCAAGATGCTCAACGCTCTTGTTCAAGCTTATGCGCCTGGCAGCCTCTATGTTGTTGATACTATTATTCGTGGACTTTTCAACCTCGCTAAAGGTCATGGCCAGCATGAAAAATATCGCTGCTGCCAGTATCACCGCCAGCGCCAGCTTGAAGACTATTGCATGCATTATGGCACGGCCGGTCCTGCCTCCTCGCAATTGCCTGCGACTAGGCAGTCTGTTGAACCGGCGACTGTCCCTGTCGCGGCTGCAGCGCCCGTGGCAATTTCCCCGGTGCTTGTCCACGCCGTCTGCATCAAATACGCCACCACTGCAAGCACTGCGGCTATTATGATGACCACAAGTGCTAGCTTAAACACAGAATCCGTCTCCCCTTTCTTATTTTTTGATATTCGCATTTTCACTCCTAAAAGGCAGGGCTGTGTGAAAGGGAGTGAGTATATAGCGAGTCGGGGAAGTAATAGTTAGGTGGATAAAAGTTTATTTCGTGAGGATAATATGAGCTTAACAACACACAAAGTTCGGCGGAGATAGTATAAATAGGCAACGGGGTCCTGCTGCGGTTATATTAAGCCGCTTGGCGCATTAGGGCGGCCTGAAGGCGCGCGCGATGCTTCGGGTCTCTGAAACCTACAACTTGGCTGAACCTGGAAAAACCCTCTTTTCGTATGGTTATCTGCGGCCGGCTGCCTCTGCCGGTAGAGTCATTAAAGGGTATGCCAAGCTCAGTCAATATGCCCTTGACGTATTCAAATGTATGTGCCTTGTCCTTGTTCAATAGAATGCGTAGTGTGGGGGATCTATTGTTTTCCTTCATGTGGGCATTGCTGTCGACGACGCCCTTAAGATAGCCAATGCGCATCTGCTGCCTTCTTTGAGAACCGGGCCGTAATAATAAACCTTCGGGGGCTCGGGAACCCCAATTAGTCGCCCTGTTGTAAAGCTGGGTGAAATCTGCGTTGTCGATCGATACCTGATATGAGAAGACCTTACCATTGCGGGATCGCGGTGTCTCCTTGACTGTGTGGCCGAGCACGTTTTTTGCCGCCCTTTGCGCCTCTTTTACAAATTGCCTAGACTTCAGGGTGGCATTGAAGCGACCGCCTTTCGCCGGCAAGTAAACGAACCTGAAGTTCCCGTCTGCAACGCCTATTAGATACCCGAGATCATGCATCTTTTGGGAAGAGCCCATTATCCTTGCGGGGTTTGGACGTCTTCGGTTGCCGATATCTGCATCAAATCGCTTTGGTGACATAAACGCTTTCGGTGCGGCTTTGCCATCTGCCCATGAATTAATGGTCCTCACGCTAACATGGTGCCTATTTGCTATATCCGATGGGTCCTCATCACGCAAAAAAGCAGTCACTGCATCGCGATAAGTGCCAAATGCCCGCCTGTTGCGCTCCATTCTTCGGGATAATTCCGTTTCAGGTACGATATGCGAGAAAAGCCTGTGTAACCGCTCTTCCGAGTCGGCTAAGGAAACTCTCTTACCATTAGCGAGGTAAAACGCCCGCTGTTCAGGTGCATAACCTGTAGAAGCAAGGTTTGCTTCACGTTCGGCTACGCCACGCATAACCCTGCCAGCTGCGCGCCTCCCAAGACGGCGTCCGGTTGCTTTAAGTGGGCGACCCATAATATAATTGGCGGGGAAAAGATTAAAACTGTGATTAGTAGGAAAAATGCGGGAGATGGGATTCGAACCCACGAAGGCCTAAGCCACAGGATCTCTTCAGCTCGAACCGACGAATCGTTTCTTTCCGCCGGCACTTTCTTTGTGAAAGAAAGGGCCGCTTAAGTCCTGCCCGTTTGACCAGGCTCCGGCACCCCCGCAAAATGGGTTTTCAGTGATCGGTCTACGGTTTTGTAGGGCTATATTGAGCATAAGAAATTAAAAAGGGTATTAACCCAATTTTGCTATCACCGCATCGCCGACTTCGGTGCATTTTGACTTCCCGCCAAGGTCGCCAGTGCGCACCTTGCCATCGGCCAAAACGGCCTCGGTCGCCCTGACTATGGCGTCAGCGGCCTTCTTCTCACCGAGCGTCTGCACCATAAGCGCGCCAGCAAGTATAGTCGCTGTCGGGTTTGCTATGTTCTTTCCCGCTATATCCGGGGCCGACCCGTGGACAGGCTCAAACATCGATACTCCTTTTGGGTTTATGTTCCCGCTTGCGGCAAGGCCTATTCCTCCCTGTACCGCAGCGCCAAGGTCGGTTATTATGTCGCCAAACATGTTCGGTGCGACGACAACATCAAACCACTCCGGCTTTGTGAGAAAATACATCGTTATCGCATCGACATAGTTATGCTCAAGCTCTATGCCCGAATATCCTTTAGCAACCTTCTCGGCAACTTCACGCCAGAGGCCATAGATGCTTGTGAGGACATTTGCCTTGTCCACCGATGTGACTCTCTTCTTGCCTTTTGATTTGCAGAGCTCAAATGCATATTTGACTACCCGTTCAGTCCCGGCGCGGCTTATCATGCCTATCTGGTAGGCTATCTCGTCAGCGTCGGTATCTACATCAAGGCCGAACTTAGTCTTGTAAAGCTCGCGCATTACTTCCAGTTTCGCCGATGATTTGCCTTTCTTCGCTCGGCCCCCGATGCCTACGTAGAAGTCCTCTGTGTTCTCCCGGACTACATCAAAATCTATATCAGCAGGCCCTTTGTTTGCGACAGGCGACTTGATGCTTGGAAGAAGTTTCACCGGCCGCAGGTTGATATACTGGTCGAATGCAAACCTGAGTTTAAGAAGGACGCCGCCTTCAAGGACACCGGGCTTCACTCTCGGGTCGCCGAGTGCACCGAGGAATATAGAATCGTATTTGCCAAGCTCTTTGACGGAAGCATCGTTTAGTATCTCGCCTGTTTTAAGGTAATGGTCTGAACCGAAAGGGAACTTTGTCCAATTGACTTTGAATCCAAACTTGTCCCCGGCTGCATCTATCACACGCATGCCTTCTGGGATTACTTCCTTTCCTATCCCATCACCCGGGATTGAAGCGATCTTGTATGTGGCCATCTTATTTCTTCATCTGCTTCTTTGTGTATTCCACTAACCCACCTGCTTCCATGAGCTTAATCAGAAACGGCGGCATTTTCTTAAAAGTGTAGCTCTTGCCGCTGTTTTTGTTGATTATCTTCCCTTCTTCAAAATCAACTTCCAGCGTGTCACCGTCTTTTGCAGCTACATCACACTCTATCAGCGGCAGACCTATGTTTATCGAGTTTCTGAAGAATATTCGCGCAAAGGACTTTGCTATGACGCACGAGATGCCGGCACCCATAAGCGCGCGGGGTGCATGTTCCCTAGAGGAACCGCACCCAAAGTTGTTCCCGCCGACGATTATCTCGCCTGGCCTTACCTGCTTTGCAAACTCCGGCCGCACGTTCTCAAAGGCATGCCTTGCCAGCTCCTTGGGGTCGCCGGTGATTAAATAGACTGCGGGGATTATCTGGTCTGTGTCTACATTGTCCCCAAACTTCCAGACAATTCCTTTAGCCGTGGTGGTTTTCATCTTAGTTCGCCCTTGTATCCCATCACAAAAACCCTTCGGTTCCTCCGGTGCAACACCGTCTTGTATAAACCATAGAAGGTTACAAACGCGCCCGGCACCAAAATTACTATTGTCAATATGGTCTTTATCACCAAGTCCATGTCTATGAATTTATAGAAGAATAGAGCCACACCTACTATTGCAAGACCCGTCCTGACATAAGAAAGGACCGTCCTCTCCCTTGCTAGATAAGTCCGCTCTATCGCTAGCTTATCCCTTAATATCAATCTGTTCTCGCATTCCTCCGTTTTGGATTTGGCACTCATTTCATTTCATTGGGGTCTGTGATTTTCCC
>CAYSUP010000008.1:0-10388 GCA_964434205.1 uncultured archaeon
CGGCAGCGGTAAGAGCAATGTCATAGATGCCATCTGCTTTGCCCTGGGCTATCCCAGCCGGAACCTGCGCGCTGCAAAGGCCCAGGAGCTTATACATTCCGGAAAAGCCGGCAACGTGCCGGAGGCCAGAGTCATGCTGACCTTCCAAAAGCAGCAGGAGCTCTTTGAAATCAAGAGAAAGGTGGATAGAAAGGGCAGGAGCGTCTACAAATTGAACTCTGTGACAACAAGCCTTGACGATTTGCACGATACGCTCTCAAAGCACTCGATACCAAAAGACGGCTACAACATCGTGATGCAAAACGACGTCATGAAGTTCATCGAGATTAAGCCTATCGAAAGAAGGCGGGTGCTCGATGAGATCTCCGGGATCTCGGGCTATGAGGACAAGAAGAAAAAAGCTCTTGAGGAGCTGGCAGTCGTCGATCGTAGGATATCCGACACCAATCTGATACTCAGTGAAAAGAAGGGTTACTTGGAGCAGATAGGGAAGGACAGGGAAATTGCAGTAAAATATCAGGGTATGCACGATGAGCTGAAGAAGGGCAAGTCCATCTATCTATACTCGGCCTTATACGGGCTTGAGAATGAAACAGGGCAGATAGACTCGCGGCTGGACACATTGGGAAAAGAAAAAGAGATCAAGATACTTGAGCTATCGCGCCTTGATGAGGAAGTCGACGGCATAACGCAAAAACTTGAGAAGATAACTGGCAAGATAATGACTGGCTCGGTAGGCGAGGCCGGGAAGATAAGAGGGGACATAAACGCTATTAGGACCGGCATTGAAAAGAAGCAGGAAGAAATCCAGTTCCTCAAGGGGGAGATACTCGGCCTTGAGGAAAAGAAGAAAGACAATGCTGAAAAGCAGAGGGAGCTGAAAACCCAGATAAAGGCCAAAGAGGAAGAACTCAAAAAGCAAAGAGCTGAAGTGGAGAAGGTGGAAAAGTCACTTCTTGCAAAGGGGAAAGAGCGCGATGACAAATCCAGGGAGTATGACAACTCCGAGATGATTGCCCTTGACAAGGAGAGAAAGATGCTCTCTGAGAGCCTCTTTGAGTCAAAGAGGTCGATAACACTTTTGGAAAAGGAACTTGACCTGAAGGGGAAGAGGGAGACGGAAATAAGCGAAGAGCTGGCAGGCAAAAAGGCGTCTGTCAAATCCCTGGAGATTGACCTGTCGGAGATGGACAAGAGCATCTCAAAACTGGGCGCTGAGGCAGAGAGAGTCGAGAAGGCGGCAAAGGAGTATGAGGAGACTAAGGGTAAATTATCTGAGTTATTCCAGGAGTTTGCAAGAAAAGAGAGTGAGATAAAAACCATCGAGAGGATAGAGGCTTCAAGAGGGGAGAGCGAGTCTCTAAAATTCGTCCTTGCCAGCAAAGACAAAGGGTACATCGGCAGGGTCAGCGAGCTGGGCACCGCGACCGAGAAATACAAGATTGCGCTTGAAGTTGCCGCGGGCGACCGCTCAAAATGCCTGGTTGTAAAGGACGATGAAGCCGCCCAGTTCTATATTGAGGGCCTAAGGAAGGGGAAGATCGGCAGGGCAACCTTCTTGCCGCTGAACAAGATGCGCGCATCGCAATTGAATGAGATAAAGGGTCCCGGCGTCATAGGCTATGCAAAGGATTTGATAAAGTGCGACAAAAAGTACCAAAACGTCTTTGACTTTGTCTTTGGCGAGGCGCTTGTCGTCGATAACATAGAGACTGCAAGGCGCATCGGGATAGGCAAGGTGAAGATGGTCACACTTGAGGGCGACCTGATGTCCGGGGGCGGGGCGATGACTGGCGGCTATTACCAGAAGGCCGCAATAACCTTTTCAAGCACAGCCGAGAACAAGAAAAGGCTGGATGAGATAAAATCCGAGATAGCTGACCTTAACGACAAGAAGATAAAACTCGAGAAGGCGCTTGAGGGGAAAGAGAGGATTAACATCGGCGTTATGAAGGAAAGAAGGAGCAACATTGCAGAGAAGATAGAGATTATCAAAAAGGAGATGGCAGAGCTGGAAAAGGAGCTAAGCGGTATCGGCCCGCAGAAAAAAGACATGGCAGCCAAGAAAGCTGAGAGCGAGAAGATAGTCTTGAGGGTGGAAAAGGAATTGAAAGCTATTGATGAGCGCATGAATGCAAAGGCCTTTTCCGAGATGAAGAGCATCATGCAGACCATTGACGGCGCAATCCACGACTTAAAGGACCATAAGTTTGAGCTGCAGAGCAGAGAGGCTGTGATAGGGGGGGACGTAAGCGCCATGAATTCCAAGATCAGGGATATAGACCGCCAGACAGACGAAGTGGACGAGCAGATATCCAAGTTCAAGAAAAAGATAGGGGAGAGCATAGACCAGATAACCGAATCGGGCAAGAGCCTAAACGAGCTTGAGAAAAAACACCAGATTGCCACAAGCGAATCGCAGAAGGTCTTCCAGGAGCAAGAGAGGCTCAACCAGCTTATGAAGGAGATCGGGGGGAAGAAAGGAACGCTTGAGGCCATCATAGAAAAGCTGAAGAATGAGTCAAATGAGCTTGAGATAAAGAAGGCCAAGCTTGAGGCAAAGCTCGAGGAGATAAAGGCTAACATGGAGGGCGTGGAAGCGCCGAACAAAGAGGACATGAAGGGGCTGACGCAAAACGCGCTTAACCAGCTTAGGAAGAGAGTCAAGGAGCTGGAGGAAGAGCTTGCCGCAATAGGCGGTGTTAACCTGCGCGCTGTCGGCATGTACGACGAACTTGAAAAGCAGTACAAGGAAATCAGCGAGAAGAACCAGAAACTCTATGAAGAGAAGGAAAAAATCTACGACCTGATTGAGACCATCGAAGAAAAGAAGAAAACAGTATTCTACGACTCATTCTATAAAGTGAAAGAGCAGTTCGCGCAGATAATATCCGAACTTTATCCGAGCACTTCAGGCAGCCTTAACATAGAGAACGAGTCTGACCCGTTCAACTCAGGGCTCATTGTGGAGGTCCAGCCGAAGGGGAGGGAAGGCATGAACATCGATTCGCTCTCAGGGGGGGAAAAGACCCTTACTGCGCTTGCGTTCCTCATGGCAACCCAGGGCGTGACGCCAAGCCCGTTCTATATATTAGATGAGGTGGATGCGGCCCTTGACCAGGAGAACGTTTTGAGGCTCGTGCAGTTCCTGAAGAACCGCAAGCAGTCGCAGTTCATATTAATCAGCCACAACCCGGAGACTGTGAAGCACATGGACTCGGTCATCGGCGTTCACATGCAAAACGGCATCTCGCAGATAATCGGCGTCAACATGAAGATGATAGAGGCGTAAGGCGAACCAGACAAGACTAAGATGAACATAGTAGAAAGTGCGGAAAGCGGGATCTATTGGAAGAACATCATCTATGACATCATCAGCACCGAGAATTTTGACCCATGGGACATAGACGTCGGGAATTTGACAGACGCTTACATGGAGAAAATGCGCGCAATAAAGATGGTGAACTTCGAGGTGCCGGGTACCGTAATACTGGTCGGCGCGGTCCTTGTCAAATTAAAGAGCGATATAGTATCCGGCCAGACCATTTTGTTTGAAGAGAGCTTGTCACTTGGTGCATTGCCGGACGGCCTTGAGGAAGAGCCGATTGCTGACATAGACGAGGTCACCGGCAGAAAGCTGCCCCCGTCGGCCATCGAGCACATGCTTTATGTCCGCAGGATACCAAAGAGGAAAGTGACTCTCCCGGAGCTCATGATATTCCTAAAGAGGGTAGTGACGCAGGTTGAGAACAGGGACAGCATCCTTCGCGAAAAGGTGGAGCGCAAGCTTGATGTGCAGGTCAACAAGAAGAACATGGAGAGGATAATGCGCGAGGTCTACCGCCAGATACAGCAGTTGTCAAAGGGGCAGAAGGTCACCTTCAAAGAGCTTGTCGACGAATGGAAGAAGGAGAGCATAGTAGCTTACCTGATACCTATTTTGCACCTTGCAAACAAGGACAAGATAAAGGTCGAACAGCCCGAGATGTTCGGCGAGATTTACCTATCGCCGAAGGGCTCTGCATAACACATGGGTGACGAGCGTAACGAATGATGGATAAAGGTGAGGGCGAAGCCCGAAGCGCGGAACAGGAGACAAAGAGGGTAATCGAAGCAGCCCTTTTCATATCCGGGCGGTGGATGACCGCAGACGACCTTGTGAAGGTAGTCGGCACCGGCTCTGTCGGCCTAGTCAAGGACACGCTTGCATCGCTCAAGTCCGAGTATGACTCCCGCGACGGCGGGATTAGGATGTCCGAGTCAGACGGCAGGTACAGATTGGAGATAATACCTGAAGTTCGCGACAAGGTCTATTACCTGGCACCAGAGCCCGAGCTTTCGCCTGCGCTCATAAAGACGCTTGCGCTTATTGCCTACAAGCAACCCATCTACAAGAGCAGGGTTGTCGAGGTAATCGGCAACAGGGCTTACGGATACATAAAAGAGCTGAGGAAAAAGGAGTTCATCACTATCAAGAAGAAAGGCCGCGGCAACCTGCTTATGACTACGGGCCACTTCAGGAAATACTTTGCACTGGAAGACGGCGCGCAGTTCAGGCCAGAGCTTGGGCCCGAAGCGCAGGCCTTGGAAGAGGCCCAGAAAAGGCTGGATGAGATGATGAAGAACGAGGTCTTGGAAGACGTCTCTGACGAGGAACTTGATGCGGACGAGAAGCGCACGAAGGGTAAAAACAAGGTTTTAGAAGAGGAAAAGAAAAGTCTAGACGAGGAAACCAAAGGTTTGGATGAAAGTAAGACAGACTTAGAAGAAACGAGAGAAGTCTTAGAAGAAGCGAGAGGCATCAAACCAAACAGGCGATCGGACATACAATTTGAAGATGGCACTACTCCGGGAGAGGGGGAAGTTTAAATCCCCGGGCAGCAGGGAATGCAGGAATGCCAATATTTTTCTTGCCGGCGCAAGCGCTGCACCGATAAGAAACCCAAAGGTCCAAAGAGCGGCCATTGCAAGCGCACTTCGCTGGACAAAAGTCGAGCCCATCGAGTCCCATAAGATAAACCCGAAGGGCGATTACATAACTTTGGGTGAGACGGGTGTGCAATATGCGATAATCCATAATCCGAGGACCGGCGAAGTCTTGAAAAAGCCCGTCAGGGCAAGCATCCTTCTTCCAAGCTCAGTCATAAGAGAGCTTAGTGCTGTCGCAAAAGCAAGGGCTGCCGGCATGAGAGCCGAACTTTCCCCAAAGGCTGCAAGGCTGGTTGGGCATGAGATGGGCGGCCACTGGACAAGAGAGGTTACGGGCGTTACTATGAGGGACAAAGCTCGCCTGGAAAAGACCTGGGAAAGAGACCCCGCACAGCTCAGGCGGGACCTTGGTGTCGTATTTGGCGAAAAGGCGGCAATGGGCATACTTAAAAGCTATCCGACTACCCGAATAGCAGAGATCTTAGACACTGTGCATGAAGAACGGATGGCTGATGAAGCGGCTATTGCAGGCGAGATTAGACGGGGAATCAAAAGGTCGGGCGCGAGGGTATTAAGAAACCCGCAGCAGTATATGCGGGTTGTTGAGGAAGGCACAAAAGAAGTGCTCAAGGGAAGGCCGAAACCTTATCAGCGGGCGGTCCTTGCAGACATTGCTATTATGAGGGCGAGTGTCATGGGCGCGCAGTTCAGGCCGCCGAAAGGGCCAACTGCCATGGAAAGATGGGCCAACACTCTTGAGCAATTCTCAAGGGAGACTGTCGCAGGTTTTGGCAGCATAGGCCAGCATCCAATGGGGGAACTTATCAGGTCAGGCGGACCAGCAAGGGTCGTCAATGAAGGCATGAGGAGAGCAGCCTAAAAGCTTTTTATCAATGTTCCCTTAGATAGGCATGGTTATACACCTGACTGCAGATGAAATCGAATTCGTCCAGGCCGCCGGCTTAGAAAAAACACGCGAGGCAGCTTATCATTTTGTCAGGACTAAACTCGTCAAATGCGAGGCTATACCCGATAAAGGTCACCCGGTCTTTAAAGCCATGCGCGCAATAGGCGCCGGGGACGCAAAGGGCCTTCAGAGAAACTTTGACATAAGGTGCGGCGGAAAACCGAGCGAAGCCCAAGTGGACATGCTTGTTGAGAACATCCTTGGGTGGATCAGGGGTGAGATAACTGGGTCTGGAAAGGTGCAGGCGAAGATAGGCGAGTTCTAGTGTAGTGTAATTTCTGTTTTGTGTAGTGTAACTTTTACTTTGTATGTAGTGTAATCGCGGTGTCATGTAGCGTAACTTTTTATCCCTTCTATGGGAATATCCGGTTGATGGAAAAAATCTTCCCGGGCGTCTACAGGCAAAACAGGAACCTATTCACAAAGGCCCTAGCCCCGGGCAGCGTCTACGGCGAGGAGTTCGTCGACGGCCACCGGATGTGGAACCCTTACAGGAGCAAGCTTGCGGCCGCAATAATGAACGGCCTGAAGAATTTCCCGTTTGATGAGGGCTCAAATGTCCTTTATCTGGGCGCATCAACAGGCACCACGCCCAGCCATGTGTCAGACATTGTGACAAGCGGCCACGTCTATGCAGTCGAGTTCTCAGAGGTCTCGATGAGAAAGCTGATTGAACTGGCCAAGAAAAGAAAGAACCTGACCCCTCTTTTGCAGGATGCGCGGAGGCCTGAGGACTATCAATATCTTGTCGGGGACATAGACGTGGTCTATCAGGATGTTGCGCAGCCGAACCAGTCCGAAATCCTTATAAAGAACGCGCGCATCTTCCTTAAACCCGGCGACCTGGCGATACTTTGTATAAAAGCCAGGAGCATAGACACGACAGAGGATCCTGTGAAAGTCTTTGAGGCCGAGAAAAAGATTTTATCAGGGGCCTTTGACCTACTGGAAACAATAAACCTTGAGCCTTATGACAAGGACCACAGGCTGCTTGTCCTTAGGTTTAAGAAAACTTGAGCCGGTTTAAAAGAGACTAATCGGGTTTAAGAGAGACTGAACTGGTTTAAGAGAGACTAAACTAGTTTAAGGAAAACTGGGCTAATTTAAGAAAGCTTGAACTTTATCTTAAATAGTGATGATATAACCCCGATTATAGCGCCCAACGCCACAAAACCCGCAGATATGTAAAGCGGGTCTAAACCAAAAAGCTGGTCTTTGTAAAACAAAGGGAACATTGCCCCTGCAGCGACAAAGATTGAGAATACGGAAAGAGTCAAAGTAATGCTTCTCGTTTTGCCGAGCTGGTCCCACATCTCAAGCAGAAGTTCGCTCTCGTATGCTGCGGCAACCTGAGAGAACTCGCTAGCAAGGCCGGATAGTGAGTTCGCACTGTTGTAGACATCAAAAAAAACTTCTTTCTCATCAATCCCGGGTATGTCGGCAATCCCAAGCGCTATCGTTGCTATTTGCTCCCTTGTCTCTTGTAATGATCCGCTTACGCCACGCGACTCTTTTATAAATTTGGGTATGTGAGCCACATTTGAGACTCCGCCCCTCATCATGAGTTCAGTATTCCTCAGGGAATTTTGCATAGCCTGCAGATGCTCAGTGTCTCGCTTTATTACAGCGGCAAAAAGACCGCGCAGGATGGTTGAGGCATTGAACTCGCCTGAGACCAGCATCTCGTTGATTGACGCCATCACCTCACTGCAAACCGGATCCAGGCCGGGGTGTATTGTCATTAATCGCTTGTCAGACACTATTACCGGCAGAAATCGCTGCCCAAGTTCGAAATAGTAGCTGATTACAATTAGCGTATAATCGTCTTGCGCGACTATTGTCGGGGTTGTGAAATTGCCAAGGGAGCTGATGCCGTAGAGATCCTTTAGGAGAATCATCGCCTGCGTATCGACCTTGTCGGCATCAATCCAAGAAAAGTCTGACTTGATATCCCTAAATTTGTTTGGATCAATATCCTCAAGCACCTGAAGGCCGCCCTTTGAGAGGCCGATGAATTTCATTGTCTTTTGAGCGAGATTAGGTTGTAAACGCAATCGTTTATTGGCAGAGATCACTCAACGCAGGTGTGCTTCTTCATCATGTGCGTCTCGTCGCGCCCCAGCCGCTGCATAAGCTCGGCAATCACGCCGTCAAAGAATATCATCGCCGTGTCCTCGAACAATGTGCCCATGGGGGCCAGCGTGACACTGTGGCCCTCTATCTGGCGCTTCTCGTAGCCTTCCTTGGATATGTCCAATTTTGTCTTGCCCTTTATGACAACGACCAGTTCGGATAATTTTGCAAGAGTCGAGTCCGGATAAGAGGTTATAGAAACCACTTTCACGCCCGCCTTTTTTGCCGAGCGGGCATAGTCTATTACCGATGAGGTCTCGCCGCTGCCGGATATGCAGATGAAGACGTCCTTCTCGTGGGTGGAGGGGGTTATTGTCTCACCGATGACATAGGTCTGAAAATCCAGGTGTACAAGCCTCATTGCAAAAGCGCGCGCTGCAAGGCCGCTTCGGCCGGCGCCGTATATGAAAACCCTGTTGGCGCAGACTATGGCCTCAAGCAGTGATTCGATTGACTTCTCGTCCACGGCCTCGATTGCATTTATAGCAAAATTTGCTATTCCGCGCACAGTGTGCTTCAAAACCTTCTCTACCATAGTATTAATTTAAGGTATTCAAGAATAAAAGCAGTGGCTGATCAAAAGCAGGGGCTGATCAAAAGACAAAAGTTAGGGCCGACCAAAACGCAAAAGGCATGTGCAGTTTTCTTAATCAGTGCCCCTGGGCAATGTCACTGACCTGACGCCTTTGAGTTTCTCCCCTTGCTGGTACTTTGCTACAAGGGCCTTTGAGCCGGTAAGCTTCGGCGCCTTATCCTCTTTTGCTTTCGGCTTCTTTTTCTTTATGATGCCGCGCATATAGAGGTCGATGTAACCTGCTGACTTTGGGATAACGCTACCGCCGGATTGTTGGGTTGCTTTGGCCATATAAAATCATTGGTATATTTTCCAAAGCGGGAATAAAAAGGATATCTTCACTTTTATTTACATTATAGCAAAATAAGCCTCGCGGGCTGGTAGATCAGTTCGGTAGATCGTCCGCTTTGCAGAGCCCCTTTTCGAAAAAGGTGCTTCACCCCCAAAAGGGGTGCTAAGCTTCCATAAGGAAGCGGCTCAAACAAGCGGAAGGCCTCGGGTTCAAATCCCGACCAGTCCACTCAGTATCTTAGCAAATGTTCGTGTCCTGGTCTTATGTCAGGAAGGGGCGCTTAGCTCCATAACTTCCCGACATCCTGACCAGTCCACTTAATTTGCATTGACTTATTCGCGTAGCCTGGTCTTATGCAAAAGTAATGCGCCAAGAGGTGGTGTCCACTTTTGCATCCCGACCAGTCCACTTACTTGCTCTAGGCTTAGTCGCGGGTCTTCGGTCTTGGGTCTTCAACCGGTGCCTGTGGCCTTAGCTTTTTATACTGCATTTCCTTAAACTTGAGGGGCTCTAAGATGAAAGGATATCTTGTGGTTCTTGCGATTCTCGCACTGTTAGCACCCGCCGCCGCGGAGTACACCGACGACCAGCTGGCCCGGATGTTTGCTCCTGCCATGAAGTTCAACAGCAAAGAGAACTTCTTTCCGGTGCCTGTGGATTATGGCATCAGCAATTCCAACCTGATGCAAGCTGGCTCTATAACGGATTATAGCCCGACTGAAAGCTCGATAGGGTCGCGCACAAGCGAGGACTATTATTTAGACAACAGACTCGGCTGGTTTGACCAGATATTGGCAGATTACAGAGCTCGCATGACCACCCTCCAGCCCACTATCTACTATCACGTAGCGCGAGGAGGCGGCTACACTGCAATACAATACTGGTTTTATTATGTCTTCAACGACGGGTCGCTCAACCAGCATGAGGGCGACTGGGAGATGGCAATAGTCGTGCTCAATGGGCAGGTGCCAGAATGGGTCGCATATTCCCAGCACAACGGCGGCTCGAGGGTCGCGTGGGGGGAAGTTGAAAAAGTCGCAGATACTCATCCGGTAGTTTATTCCGCCCGCGGCTCACATGCCAATTATTTCAGGTCTTATGAGGGCAAATTCGGGATACAGAACGATGAGGTGTCGGGTGATGGGGTCACGCTGAATCCAGACCAAGTAAGCCTTGTGTCTCTTGACAGCGGCCAGCCCTGGGTGAGCTTTGGCGGCAGGTGGGGCGAAGCCGGCAACATGATATCCAGCCTGACCGGAGGCAGCGGGCCTTTTGGCCCTGCCGTTGGCGATCATCTGACCTCATGGAGCAACCCGACCGGGTGGGCCTTAGCACAATCCCAGAAGAGCGGCGGTGCTTTCATGCTTGACTGGCTGATATTCAACTTCATCCTGCTGTTCGCCATATACCTTATAATCAGGGTTGCAATCAAGGGCTTTGGCATAGTTAGGCGCGTCCAGAAAAAGGAGCTGCAGGTAAAGGCGCTCCTGGGT
>CAYSUP010000009.1:0-10387 GCA_964434205.1 uncultured archaeon
CTTCTTGCTAGGGGCATGAGTGCCTTGTTCTTGTTAGCGGCATGAGTGCCTTGTTCTTGCCTGGAGTATGGATGAGTTATTCTTGCTTTAGTATTTTGCCCCCATAAATAAAACATGCCTGCAGGAAAAAGCCAGCATAGGATTATGCATGAGCGCATGACACCAGCCCAAAGGGAGACATTTATCCAAAAGGCAGATGCAGTGCTGCGGCGCATTAGCGAAAAGCATAATAGTCTCGCTCATGAGATAATGAGAATGGATTTGCGGGGGGAAAGCGTGCCTGAGGCGACGGAGAGGCGGATAGCGGCACTAAGGCGGAGAAAAGAGGCGCTATTTGCGGACAGGTCAAGAGCGGTATCATTGCTCGACGAGAAAACTGCCGGGAAGTACGTGCGCTCCGGCATTAGGGCGACACGCCCGCCAATCTAAAGCATTGTTCTGCTCCTATAAAGCAATATCCAGAATATTTGGCTACCCGATGCCTATGATTACCCGATGCCGTATATGGCTATCTAATATTCTTTTTAGTTGCCAGTATTCTTTTTATCCGTAGATACGTAGTTAGTAGGTATCAAAACGTTAGTAAGTTTCAAAACTGGGCCTTGGCGCCATCTGCAAAAAGATGCAAACTCCTTTGGGGGGAAAGGATAAAGAAATCTCGCAGCTCAGAAAAGAGCTTGAAATGATGCGGGATTACCTAGACATTGCCGATGTCATAATTGTGGTCATAGACGCCGACCAGAGAGTGTCGTACATAAACAGGAAGGGATGTGACATTCTGGGCTATCAAAGAGATGATATAATCGGGAAAAACTGGTTTGATGGATTCGTGCCGAAGAGAGTAGGGAAGAATATCAAGGAGACTTTTGGGAAACTCATCACAGGCGAAACAAAACCGGCAGAGTATTATGAGAACCCTGTGGTTACAAAATCCAGTGAAGAGAAGCTTTTATTTTGGCACAATACTGTGCTTAGGGATGACGGGGGAAGGATAGTGTCTACGCTAAGCTCTGGACAGGACATAACCGACCGCAGGAAGGCCGAAGTATCGATCCAAAAAGCCTTGGAGAGGCTAAGGACAGACTTAAAGATGGGGGGTGGGCCTGTCGTATAAAAGAGGTGATTAGGAGGAGCCAGATGACCATGTGGCGCATCAAGGGCAGCGAATACAACCGGAATGTCATAAACCTTACAAAGATCCTGTCAAAGATCTATGATAGGATAGTCTTTGTCAGCATAAACCGGCCGTTGCCAACGCTCCTGGATGACCTTGGCAAAGCCGGCATAAACAAGGAGAAATTCCAGCTTGTCTGCGTGGCCTCAAAAGACGGCACTCCGCATAGGGAGCAGAAGCAAACGCAGAACATCGAAAATTTGGACGTAACCGGCCTTAGCATAAAGGTTGGGGATGCGATAGGAAAATGGAAGCCAACTGCCCTGGTGCTGGATTCTGCCGTCACAATGGGGGCGTATATGGATGATAGGACAGTGATCAGGTTCATCCAGGAGCTTATACTAAAGCTTCAGGCGACCGGGTGCAGGGGCGTTTTCCCGGTTTCGGCTACTGAGAAGGAGACGCCGCTATTGGGCAACATAGAGATGTTCATGGACGAGGTCTCTGAGATGGGGTGACTTTTTGTCTTATACGATCTCGCCAATCCGTTTAACAAACTCGGCAGTCAGCTTGACTGCATTCTCCATGTCCGTCATGTTGGCTATGCCGCTTGGGGCGTGGATGTACCTGGTAGGCACTGATATGCCGCCGGACATTACACCATCATTGCTCATGTAGATAATCGCGCCGTCCGTCATGCCGCCCTTTGTAGCTTCCAGCTGATATGGTATCTTCGCATCCCGCGCACATTTTATCAGGTGCTTTTTCACTTTGGGCGAGGGTATCATGCCCCGGCCGCTCGACTCGACTACAGTTATTGCAGGGCCGTCCCTCATCTTTATGCCGCTCTCGTCCTCTTTGATATCGGGCGTATCGCCAGATATGCCAACATCAAGGGCAAGCGCAAAATCGGGTCTTATCTTGAATGAGGATGTCCTTGCGCCCTTAAGGCCGAGCTCCTCTTGGGTTGTCGCAACACCATAAACAGTCCCCTTGAAGTCCTTAAGGCTTTTCATGGTTTGAATCAAGACTGCGCATCCAGCGCGGTTGTCAAGCGCCTTACCCATGACATTGCCGTTGCCAAGATCCACAAACTGCGTGTCAAAGACTATGGGATCGCCAATCTGCACTTTCTTCTTGACAACCTCCTTGTCAAGGCCTGTGTCGATGTACATGTCTTCAGTCTTCAGTTTTCTCTTTCGCTCGTCCTCTTCTTTCTTTAGGTGAGGAGGCTTGAAACCGATAATGCCAGGTATCTCGCCAGTCTCGGTAAGGATCTTTATCGTGCGGGCAGGGAGCGTCTCATCGTCTATGCCGCCCATGTCAAGGAATTTTATGAACCCCTTCTCGTCGATGTGCTTCACAAGGAGGCCGACTTCATCCATGTGGGCTGCAAGCATTATCTTCGGGCTCCCGCTGCCCTTCTTGCATATGACATTGCCGAAGCGGTCAATCTCGGTCTCCCCGCACTTGGAGAGCTCTTTTACCATAATGTCGCGTATCCCGTCCTCATACCCGCTGATGCCGTAGGCATTGCATAGTTTTGCCAGAAGTTCTTTCATCTTAATCAGTATTCTCCGGAGTTTATTTAAAGTTAAGAGTTAAGAAATGCGAGGCATTTCTTTGGTTTTCACCCTTGAGCCGTATTTCCGTTATTTTTGAAAGGCAGGCATGAAAAATAAGCATTAAAACCAAACTATGATCAAGGTGCAATTTTTAGGGACCTCGGGGTCTGTCCCGACTGAGAAGCGCGGCATGCCGGCAGTCTATCTTGAGTTTAGGGGAAACCGGATGCTCTTTGACTGCGGCGAAGGCACCCAAAGGCAGATGAGAATAGCCGGGCTGCCGTTCATGAAGATCAACCAGATCTTTATCAGCCACCTGCATGCGGACCATTATCTTGGCCTTGGCGGCTTGATACAGACCATGGACCTGTTCAAGCGGAATGAAAAGCTTGAGATATGGGGGCCGCCCGGCACTACTGAAGCCCTGGAAAAGATAATAACTACGGGCAACTTTGTCCTTGAGGGATTTGACCTGGAGATGAACGATATCCGGGCAAAGGGCATTAAGCAGATATACGCCGATAAGGACTGCGCCATAAAGTGCACTCAATTAGACCATAACGTCCCATGCCTTGGCTTCTCTTTTGAGGAGGCGGAAAGGAGGAAGTTCCTTAAGCAAAAGGCACTTCACTTGGGGGTTCCTGAGGGACCGCTTTTCCACAAGCTTCAGTTGGGCGAGAGTGTTAAGGTCGGGAAAAAGGTCATAAAGCCGGACCAGGTGCTTGATAAGCCGGTTCCCGGCAGGAAAGTGACGTATATCTCAGACACTAGGCCGTGCACTGCAGCAGTAGAGCTTGCCAAGGGGAGCGATCTTCTCATACACGACTCCACGTTCACCCACAGCCTGCAGGCTTCGGCCCTTGAGGGGAGGCACAGCACTGCAAAGGAAGCGGCAGAAATAGCCAAGAAAGCCAAGGTGAAGCAGCTTTATCTGAGCCATTTCAGCCAGCGCTACACAAAGACGGATGAGATGGAAAAGGATGCGCTGGCAGTATTCCCAAACACAAAGGTGGCCAGCGACTTTGACATTGTTACGCTGTAAAAACTACGCTGCGAATAATAGACTATAACTGTGTTGAATGGACTATAACTGTTGAAAGGACTTGTTGCCCGGCAACGACTTGCACCAGGCTTTATGACATCTGAAGGTTTCCTGCCTGGTCCCAGAGTATGTCTATTGTCTGCGCCCCAGAATCCTGGTTTTGGGTAGTTACAACCCCGCGGCACATCTCCTTGCCGTCCAGCAGCTCTTTTCCGATAATTGTTATCTGGGTGTTGCCCGCATCACCAAGGTTCATCGTAATGGTCTGACCCTCGGGGCACCAGTTCTGGACCGGGGCAGTAGTTGCAGCATCGATCTTTGCATTCAGGGCGTTTATCGAGCTCTGGACGTCAGCTATCTGGTCATGGACTACCCAGATCGCAGTCACAAATGTCAGGGAAAGAAGCAATATGGCGCCGGCAGTCAGTATATAGTAACTCTTCCATCTCATGAAGCCGAGTTCCTCAAAGACTCGCAGGAGGTCTTCCTTCTGCTCTATCCTCGCTTCTTCAGAGGATATCTTCTTCTCTCCTCTCTCAATAAGCCTCTCTTCGCATTCTATCCGCTTGAGCTCTTTTGTAATGTTAGAATTTCGGGCCATTTTATGTAATATTCATATTGTTATGTGCAGTTCAATAAAAACCTCATTCGGGATATTTTATCGTCGTCTTATTCCACTTCCGCCCATTTGCCGGATCCTTCCCAGACGCGGACTGAAATCACGTTCATGCTAGGCTTGATAGTGTCAAATATCCATTGGGCGATATTCTCTGCTGTGGGGTTCTTTAGGAGCTTGTTCAAATCCTTGTGGTCGACCTTCGGCATGACGTTCTCATTGACTATCTTCTTTATGTCGCGGAAGTCAATGACCATGCCGTCCTTTCTGACCGGCCCCTCGACAACGACACGCAGCTTGTAGGTGTGGCCGTGCGGCTCCTCGCAGGGGCTGCCCTTGTCATCGAGGATAAAATGCGCTGCGTCGAATGTGAACTCTCTTGCTACTTTCATTTTGTCAGATTAGCTTATTGAAAAAAACAATGTAATCATTTGCCCAGTTTCTTCAAATCGAAGTTTGCCTTGACTGTCTTTGCCAGCAGCTTTATCTTGCCCTTGTCGTCCTTAGTCAGCAACGGCTCAAGGTCGTCTATCTGCTTGGCCGTCTTGAAGGTATCAAAGGGCACAAGCAGCATCGGTATCCCCTTGTCCTCTGCTTTGGATATTATATTGGCCGGCGGCAGGATGTTGTTTGTCAACACAATAGCCTCAGTGTCGCTGTCAAGAGCCGCAAGTATCATGTCAGTCCGGTCACCGCTTGTTATCATGAGCTTGTTCCTGCGCTCCGAGAGTATCTTCTGGAGCGGGACATCCACAGACATTGCCCCTATGAGTATATTCCGTACCACGCGATTTAATCGGTCTTCCCCGGTTATCACCTTTGCAAACAGGCTCTCTGCAAGATAGCTTACGGATAGTTGAGTTAGTTCTTCCATGTGGGGCATGAAACCCACGACGTTTATCCCCATCTCTTCTATCTTTGGGAGATAACAGCTCTCGAACTCGTCGGCCTTATTTACTTTATTCACTATGACACCGCCGAAGTTGACCTCCCTCATGTCTATGTACTTCTTTAGGAAAGCGGCATCGTCTATAACGCTGTCATTGTCACCGGTTATAACTACAAGGAGCTTGGCGCCAGTGTGCTTTGAAAGCGAAAAAGCGCCCAAGTGCACGTAGGTCCCGTACATAAGATTCTTGCTGCTTTCTATGAAAAGAACCTCTTTGCCCTTCCCGACGCTTGCAACAGACTCAAGGAGCTTCTTTTTTATACCATTGTCATCGTACATGTAATTGAGCTTTGAGTGGTCAAAGCCGAAGCACATCTCCTCGGGGTTATCGCCTAGATTGTATAACTGGGTCATAAGGGCAGTGTCGTAGTCCCAGGCCCGCTTCTTCCGATATACCATCCGGTCGCCGAGCGGCTTCATATAACCGACCTTTTTCCCGAGCGCCTCCGTCATGCCTACGATTGTGCTGGTCTTCCCGTAGCCCTTGCGCATAGAAGAGATAACAAATTTTTCCATTTTCTCATTGGTTATTATCAGTTTTTGAAACTAATACCCTTACATCAACAGCCATGATGCCCTTGCCCTGGTCATAGACCGCGACCGGGTTTATCTCAATGTCTGTTATGCTCTTGCACTTTCGCACTATGGCGCCCACTTTGGTTATCGCTTCGACGAGCGCATCGATATCCTTCTTCTCATCGCCCCTGGCGCCCAATAAAAGTTTATATGACTTTATGTCCTTTATCATCTCCAGTATCTCTTTTCTCCCTAGAGATGCCGCCCTGAAAGAGACGTCGTTCATCACCTCGACGTATATGCCTCCCATGCCGCACATGAGTGTCGGGCCGAACCGTGAGTCTTTTCTGCCGCCGACTATTATCTCGATGCCGCACCTTACCATCTCCACTATCTCAACGCCGTCTATGACGGCGTCAGGCATCCTCAGCTTGCAGTTGTGCATCATCACCTGGTAAGCATCAACAATCTCCTCTTTGTTGTCTAAATCCAGCATCACCCCGCCGACATCGCTCTTGTGGAGTATGTCCTTGGAGACTACTTTCATCACAACAGGATAGCCTATCTTCTCGGCGCACTTGACAGCCTCATCCAGGTCCTTTGCTACTAGGCTTTGGGGTATCCGGACGCCGGCTATCTTCATGAGCTCCTGCCCTTCATTTGCCATCAAAAACGACCGCCCCTCTGAAAGCGCCTTTCCTGCAATTTTCTCAATGGCAATGGTATCTATTTCCGCATCGGCAAGCTCCTCGGTGAAATGCGCCCTGTGCTGAACATAAGTCTCCATAGACCCAAGGCATGAGACTGCATCATAAACGTCGTCAAAGACGGGTACGCCCTTCTTCCTTAGGGCATTTATGGAAGTCTCTACAGTTTCCCCGCCGAAGATCGAGAATATTAGCGGCTTGCCGGCCTTTTGAAAAT
This sequence comes from uncultured archaeon, assembly GCA_964434205.1. Classification (GTDB taxonomy): domain Archaea; phylum Altiarchaeota; class Altiarchaeia; order JAFGQM01; family JAFGQM01; genus JBFYKJ01. The sequence goes on from CAYSUP010000009.1 coordinate 6,727, forward strand.
TCTTGAAGTTGGTCTCTATCATTGCCGAGAGGTTTTCGGAATCGAATACTGCAGTCTCGCAATAGAGGGCTACAACGGAATCTATGTGCTGGCTCTTAAGGGCAGCCTCGAGCGCTAGGTTGTAATGGTTTGAGGTCGCCTGCCCGGTCAGGTCAACAGGATTCTTAAGAGAGCCAAAATCGGGCGTTACATTGGAGAACGCTGCCTTTAGCACGCTAGCATCATCGAATAGCTCAACGTCGTATTTTTCGCACGCATCAGCGGCCATGACGCCTATGCCGCCGCCGTTTGTTATTATCAGCGTGTTTCGCCCCTTGGGCAAGGGGGCGCTTGCAAAGAACTTGCACCAGTTGAATGCGTCTTTGATGCTCTCAGCCCTAAGGACTCCGCATTGCTTCATGATATCATCAAAGACCTGGTCAGAGCCGGCAAGAGAGCCTGTGTGGGACGCAACGGCAATTGCGCCCCTTCGCGACCTGCCGGACTTGATGACTATTATCGGCTTTTTCGTCGCAGCCTTTTTCAGGACAGAGACCAGCTTCTCGCCGTTCCTGACACCTTCTATGTACATGAGGATTATCTTTGTCTCATCACGGTTCATGAGATAAGCCAAAAGCTCGTCCTCTTCGATATCCGCCTTGTTGCCGACAGAGACTATGGCCGACAGGCCTATGTTCTCGACAGACGTCTTGCCTATCATAGACAAACCAAGCGCGCCGCTCTGCGTTATAATCGCAACGCCGCCCGGCTTTATGTTGTCAGGGCCAAAGGTGGAGTTCAAGGAGCTTGTCGAGGAGTATACGCCGAATATATTCGGGCCCAGTATCCTTGTGCCCTTGCTGCGCGCATACGCAACTATCTTTTTCTCTTCGTCTATGTTGCCTACCTCGGAGAAGCCTGAAGTGATTATCGGGACAAACTTAACCCCGATATCTGCGCACTCCTTGACAGCATCAAAGACATACTTTGCAGGTATCACTATGCATGCGATGTCTATTTCGCCTTTGATCTCCTTTAGGTCCTTGTAGACCTTATGGCCGAGTATCTCGCCGCCATTCGGGTTTATAGGGTACAATTTGCCCTTGTAGCCGCCCTGTATTATGTTCTCAAGGAATTTGTAGCCTATCTTGTCCGGGTGGTGCGAAGCTCCAATGACTGCGACTGACCGCGGCTCAAAGAGGTACTTGATGTCTGGGTTTTTCATATCGACTTTTCGTGTTGAAGTTCATTGCGTTATATTAACAGATCCACGTTGTATTATATCAGCAGATTATTTGAACAGATCCACTTTGTATTATATCGATAGGTTATTTGAACGTCAGTTTCATGTCATAGACGCCTTCAGTGTTCTTCTTGTCTATGTCAAAGCCCATGTCCTCGAACAGCTTTATCATCTGGAGGTTGTCGACAAGGACTTCGGCCGTAAAGCCGAGAAGCCCCTGCTTTTTTGCAAGATAAGTTAAATGGGAAAGCATTGCATGGCCTATGCCCCTATTCTGAAAATCGTCGCGCACGACCACCGCGACTTCGGCGGTGTGCTTGTTCTCATCTATGCCGAACTGGCCTACTGCTATGACCTTCTCGTTTTCCTCATCATCGCCGATGAATGCCAAAAGCACTATCTCTTGCGTATAGTCAATCACGACAAACTCCTGGAGCCGCTCGTGCGGCATGTCCTTCCTGGCGGAGATGAAGCGCTTGTATGTGCTGTCATCTGAAAGTGAATAAAAGAAATCCTTCAGTAGGGTCTCATCGCTTATCCTCACCGGCCTTATGAAGAGATTAAGCCCGGTGCGGGTCGTCTTGTGGGTCTCAAGCTCATCGGGGTATTTGCCCCTTTCGCCGGGGATGAACGCCTGGTCCTTGTATATCAGCCCGAGCTTCTTTGCCTCGGCTATCAGCTGCGGGCGGAATTTGGGATGGGCGATGGCTATGAGATCCATTGACCGCTCGCGTATGTTCTTGCCATGGAGATATGCAATACCATACTCTGTCACAACGTAGTGGACGTCTCCGCGCGTGAGCGTGACTCCGGCGCCGTCTTTCAGGAACGGGACGATGCGCGAGACCTTCCCGTCCTGCGCAGTCGACTGCATCGCGAGTATTGTCTTTCCGCCTGGCGAAAGGACAGCCCCCCTCATGAAGTCCGCTTGCCCGCCTATGCCGCTATAAAAGATGTTGCCGAGTGATTCCGCAGTCGCCTGGCCGGTAAGGTCCATCTCAAGGCCGCTGTTTATGGCAACCATGTTCGCGTTGCTTGAGATTGTCCGGGGGTGATTGATATAATCGCTCGGGTAGAATTTAATGGAAGGGTTGTCATTTATGTATTCGTATGTCGCTTTTTTCCCCATGCAGAATGTTGCAACAGTGTGCCCCTTGTTGATGTTCTTTTTGCTGTTGTCAATGACGCCTTTCTTTATTAGGTCTATGATGCCGTCGGTCAAAAGCTCAGTGTGCACGCCAAGGCTCTTCTTATCGCTCAGGTTTGCAAGGATGGCATTCGGCAAGCTGCCGTACCCTACCTGTATGGTGTCGCCGTCCTCGACTATCCTTGCTACATATCTGCCGATCTTTTGCGCGATATTGTCAGACACCGTTGATTCATATTCAAGCAGCGGCTCGTCGTGCAAAACTATGTAATCCACCTTGCTTAGGTGTATGAAACTGTCGCCATGGAGCCGCGGCATTTTTGAGTTCACTTGTGCAACTACCAGGCTTGCGGATTCCACCGCAGCTTTGGTTATGTCAACGCTTATGCCGAGGCTCATAAAGCCGTGCTCATCGGGAGGCGAGACTTGCACTAGCGCCACATCAACAGGCACATCGCCCTTTCGGAACATGTCAGGGACCTCGGAAAGGAATATCGGCGTATAGTCAGCAATCCCCTTGTTTACGGCGTCGCGGGCGTTATTGCCTATGAAGAAGGAATTGAGCCGGAAATTGCTCTTGAACTTCTGGTCCGTGTAAGGGGCGATCCCGAGTGTCCAGACGTGGAGGACCTCGGCGTCAAAAAAGGCCTTCGGGTGCGACTCCACATATTTGACCATCGCATTGACAAGGTACTGCGGCTCGCCGCAGGCTGTCCCTATGAAGATGTGGTCGCCCGGGTGTATCTTTGAGAATATGTGATCCTCGGATGCGAACTTTTTTGGGTACTTCTTCTCGACTTCTTTCAGCCAATCGGCCGACTTTTCCTTAACCATTTCAACGAAGGTTATTTTGTAAGTTGGGAATTAAAAAGTCGGAAAAAGAACAGGATTTTTAGTGGACTACGGCACTTTCAGCCAATAGACTGGGGTCCTTCCAGCCAACAGACGCGGGTCCTTCTGATTGGCAGACTTTAGTCTGTCCAATCAATAGACTCTTGTCCTTCCGGCGTCAACAATCGTCAGCTTCCCGATCGAGAAAAGGCCGAGCGGGCATTTGGCGACCGACCCGAACTCTTTCATCACATCGCCGAATTTCTCATGCCCAAACTTGGTGTTCTTTGTGACAAGCTGGTCAAACTCCTTAAAGCCGCCGAAATCGCCGCTTAGCGTCACCGCGCCGTTGAACCGTATCGCATCGTTTAGGTCGGCCGCCGGATTCTTCAGGTCTATCGAAGTCGTCACCGTGCTTATTGCCCTTCGTATCTTGAACTGACATAAACAAGTTCAAGATA
>CAYSUP010000010.1:0-2290 GCA_964434205.1 uncultured archaeon
CGCCTCCTCCCCGACTTAGAAAGTCGAGGTATCCGGCGGCACTAAATGTAATGAAACTGATAATAGCATATGTGAAACTGGAGAGGTTCAAGGAAGTGAAAAAAGAGCTCTATAAAGCAGATGTGCTTAGGATGTCAGTCAGCAAATCCAGGGGTTGCGGGAAACAGGGCGGGTTTGTTGAGATATTCAGGGCAACAAAAGCAGAGGTGACTTTGCTCCCAAAGATACGGATAGAGATAGCGGTGAACGATTCGTTTGTCGAGAAGACCGTCGAAGCCATAATAAAGGGGGCCCGCACCGGAGAAGTGGGCGACGGCAAGATATTCATACTGCCGCTTGAGGAATGCATAAGGATAAGGACCGGTGAGCGGGGCATGGCAGCTGTCGGCGGTGGCTCTGTAGAGCTAGAGCGGGAGATGAGCATCGCTTTTTCTAAGTCTACCCGAAAAGATAACCGTGGATAAGATCGACGATCTGGACCTGAAGATAATAAAGGAGCTACAGAAGGACGGCCGGGCCAGCTTTAGGGATATTGCAGAGAAGATAAGCGTTTCTGAGGGCACCGTTTACAATAGGGTCAACAAGCTCACTGAGGCCAAGATCATTAAAAGGTTCATCCCGGAGATAGACTACCAGAAGCTCGGATATGACATAACCGTCCTCATCGGGGTAATAACTGAAGGCGGGAAACTGCAGGACATCGAGCGGAGGATAACCGAGTCGCCAAATGTCAATGCAGTTTATGACGTGACGGGGGATTATGATGCGATGATTGTGGCCCAGTTCAAGAACAGGGAAGAGCTTAATGATTTTGTCAAGCACTTGCTGTCGATGGAGGGCGTGAAGAGAAGCAACACCATGCTTGTCCTCAACACGATGAAGGAGCAGCACGGGGTCTGGCTGTAAATGTCTTGTGTCTTCGGTCTCGAGTCCTGTCTTGGGTTGGCGGTCTTGAGTCCTGTCTTGTGTCTTGGGTCTCGAGTCCTGTCTTGTGTCTTTGGTCTGCGGTCTTCTTTGTCGTTATCTAATTAGTCTCTTTTGGGAATGCCCGTCTATCTTTAAGAAAGGCTCCGCCTTCTTAGGTATCAGCTTTCGCAGCTTGGCTTTCTGGCGGGGCTTTAGATCTTTCAGAAAATCGAAGATGTATGCGGTCTTTAAGCCGATTCCGGGGATTCGTATCAAATCCTCAAACTCGGCCTCGTTTATGTCTAGAGGCTTATCAAACCGCTCGAGGGCGAGAATGGTCTTTGGGTCGCCAGAAGGAAGATTGCCGTCGTCCAATATGCCCCGAATTTCCTTGAAGGGTATCTTGTATTCGCGCATCAGAAAATCAGCGCTGTAAAGCCTGCGTATGCGGCCTGCGCTTTCCTGGTTACGTTCCGCTAGCAAAGTTCCTTTGATAGGAACAAATGTGCTGTAGTAGACTCGGTTTAAGCCCATGTCCCTGTATTCCCAATCTGCAGCGTCCAGAACCTCAAGATCGGTCTCGTCCCCTGCGCCAATGACCATCTGCGTCGTCTGGCCGGCGCGCGGCCGGGCTTCTTTGATATATCTCTGTATCTTGATTATGTCCTTGTCAAAGTCTTTTGTAGTGCTAAGCTCTAAGAGGCGCGACCTGTTGGGAGCCTCTATGTTTATCGAGATCCTGTCTGCAACACTGGCCGCCTGCCTGACCATATCCTTGCTTGCGCCAGGAAGGACTTTCATGTGGACATATCCCTTAAAGCCTGAGCCCCTTACCTTCTTAACCGCGTCAACCATCGTTTCCATTGTCGCATCTGCACTGCCGGCAACACCGGAAGAGAGAAACAGCCCATCAACCTGTCCTGTTGAATAAAGCTGCATGAAGACATTGGCAAGCTCGTTTGGGGTGTAAGAATAGATCTTCCTGCTGCTGCACCCGTTAAAGCAATATTTGCAGTCAAATGAGCACGCATTTGTCATCAGGGTCTTGAAAAGATTCATCTGCGACTTATAGACTGCGCCCGGAACCCCGGTGCATAGGTCGAACCGGCCTTCTTCTGCAAGGATCTCTGCTTTCTCGGCTAGGTTCATTTCAAGAATTCTGAGATAGATGATTGCTTCCAGAGAAGCTGCTCCTTAAGGAGTGTGCTAATCTTCACGAATCTGGAAATCGGCAGGCGAAATCTCGGCGTGAGATAGGCTAGGGTTTCTTTCAGACTTGAGAATTCCTTGTATTGCTGTTTCATCGCCATCCTCACATTCTCGCGCACATTAAAGACGCCGAGCGGCACATACCCCTTGTATGCCTCGCGGAGTATTATCGCAC
>CAYSUP010000010.1:2300-6194 GCA_964434205.1 uncultured archaeon
CTTCTTTGCAAAGCCTCAAGAACGCCGAACTTGCAGCTGTAGTAGCAGCCGCCGACGCATGAATATCCCTTCTTGCCAAAATTGTATTCGTGGTCTGCGAATATGGCCTCTTCATTGCCCATGACATGTAGGAACGCTTCTATCCACTCATATTGCCAGGGGGTCGGCATGAGTATGACTGCATAGTAGTTGTTGAGGCTGTCAAACTCATAGACTCTGTATGTTTCAATAACGGGATTATGCCTGACTTCATCAAGCATGATGTCGGCAAGCGCACTATCGCAAGCCGTTATAGACCAACGGGTGGGGACAAGCTTTCGCCTTTCATCGGTACCCATGGCACCTATTGAAAAGGCCTTCTGTATGCGAGAGAAGGGAAGGCCCTTTCTGTAAAGGTCGATGACTGCGTCTTTTGCGCGAAGGTCGCCGTCGTAGTACACTTTCTCCAGGGATTTGTCCCAGCGGGCTATCTCGACATCAAAATCACGCAAGAGCGCACTCGGGCCGTGCGGGCTATGCTCGTCGGTGAAAGACTGGCCGACGGGCTTATTGACAAAGCTGGCCTCGCTCTCCACCGAGGAAGATGCAAGGGATATCTCGCGCAGCTTTCCTACGAGCTTATTGTCTAAGTCAGTTATGCTCACTTGTTGTTTGCCCCTAACCAGATTGAGGCGAAATCCCACTATGTCCTGCGTAGCAATGCCCTTTGGTATCCATTGCTCGGGGGTATCGACTATTGATGTGTCGCCGTGCTCAGGCACTAGCATCGGGCCGGCAAATACCTTTGGGTAATTCCAGCTGCCGATAAAGACCGAGGGAGGCGTGCTGCCGGAAACCTCCTTTCCCACTTCCACGGATTTCATGCGAAATTGGGACGTCAGCCTCTTCAGGTATTCTGCCTTGCCACCGACTACCATGATTAAGTTTATGTTATGGTATAAAAAGGCTTGACTTTAAGGTGAGCAGTGAGCAGTGGGTGGAATAAGTGAGCAATGAGCGAAATAAGTTAGCAATAAGTGAAATAAGTGAGCAATGGTGAAATTTTTATTGAGGACGTTACTATATTATCGATGGCCAAGAAACCCACGGAAAAAAACGAGCAGTTGAAGAAAGCGATGCTGGCAAGAGTGACGCCCGAACAGGCCGAGAAGTTTCAGGCCAGAAAGGAGATAAAACAGGCTTTACTTGACGCGATTTTTGCAGGCGACGCCTCTACGGTAAAAGAGCTAATGGACAATAAGTGGGGCATTGACATCACAAAAATATGGTACAAAAAAGGGACGTACCCGAAAGTGACTGAGGATATGGATGCTTCCGAGATTGCCGCAAAGAAGGGGAAAACTGATATTGTCGAGATGCTGAATAAGGCCCATAGGGGGTAGTTTTTAAGTCTATATGCCTTAAAAGAAATGATAGAAAATGGCTGGAAAGGGAGTATCTGTACGGACTGGAAAGGCAAGGCGACGCGGTTCTGCTTTAGGTGCACAGCATGCCCCGGGGCTGGCACCAGTGAACAGGGTTATGAAGCGCAAGCTTGCGGCGAGGCCAGCTGGAAGTGCTGCATTGAAAACGAGCCCAGGCGGAGTTTTTGTGGGCACGCCGACATTTGGTTCAATAAAATCGCAGCTGCCGCAAAGACGGCTAGTGGTGCTTAACAATATGGCGGGGGAAGCAGCAAGATCGGGCCTGGCACCCGATAGGGTGGCTGAAGTCTCAAGGATCATGGGCCACCCGCCGCTTGAAGCGCAATACCTGATGATGCAGCACGCACACCTAATCAAGAGATCCGGGCAGGGAGCGCAACAATGAGAGGGTTTTGACATGATAGGTGTTTATTGACATGATAGGTGTTTATTCTATTTTGGAAAGTGTTCGAAGTAAGAAACCGCTCGTGCACCACTTGACCAATTGGGTCACAATCTACGACTGCGCGCAGGTCACGCGCACAGTAGGCGCGCTTCCGGTCATGGCCCATGCGCCGGAGGAAGTCGCACAGATGGCAGGCATCGCATCGGCGCTTGTGCTGAACATCGGGACGCTGACTCGCGAGTTCGTGGATGCGATGGTAATCGCCGGGAAGGCTGCGAATAAGAAGGGGATACCGATAGTCCTTGATGCGGTGGGGGCCGGGGCGACTAATTTTAGGACTGAACAAACAAAGCGACTGCTAAAAGAGCTTAGGATAAACATAATCAAGGGCAATGCGGGCGAGATAAGCACTTTGGCAGGTGTTGAGGCCGAAGTGAGGGGGGTCGAGTCAGTCAAGTCCGGAAACCCCGTGAAAGTCGCTGAGTCTCTTGCGAAGTCGAGCGGGTCTGTCGTAGTCATCACCGGAAAAGTCGATGTCGTTTCCAACGGCAAAAAGACTTACATGGTCCGCAACGGCCATGAGATGATGAGCAAGGTGGTGGGCACTGGCTGCATGGCAGCATCCGTGATAGCTGCTTTCGCCGCCGTTGAGGAGGACAAAGACTATGCAAAGGCCGCTGCGGCCGCTCTGGCCTGCTACGGTATTGCAGGAGAATTGGCTGCTGCACATAAGGATGTCAAGGGGCCTACGACGTTTAAGGAAGCGTTCTTTGATGCTTTGTATACTTTGGATATAAAGAGTATTCGATTAAGATCAAGGATAGAAACAAAAAATGATTAGAGGCTCGGGAAAGCCACACCAAATAAGAGTGGTAGACAGAGGATACCTGAACGGGAGGCGCGCCGAATTTGAAAGAGAGATAAGGGCGGCGTTTGAAAAGTCAAACTTTTCTAGCAAGGACTACAGCGTAGAGGATGTGATCGGCACGAGCATAGGGAAAAACACCATGCAGGGCGATGACATAAGAAACGTCGTGGCGCTGGGTGAAGATGAGAGGATATTGGGCGCGATTTTCAGAGTGCCCGTCCAAAAGCTCGGGCTGATTAATCATGGGGGCGTGGGTTGGTTCTTTACTTCAAAGGGCATGGGTCCGCGACAAAAGCTTGAGGTGGGACGGGCCATGTGGGCCGAAACGCGCAGATTAATGAAAAATGCCGGATACGAGGGTATTTTGGCGACAATGGGCACTAATGAGGGTGCAAGATATCTTGAGCGTAGAGAGGGTTTCAAGCGTGCGGGTTTGGGTCCCGACGGCAGGGAGAGATGGCTCGGGCCTCTTTGAGGCGAATAATGTTGGGAATAAATAGTATGGACTTTAGTAGCTTTTATTTCATCACCGACAGCTCGCTGACGAAGAACGGCATAATTAAGGACGCCGAGGCGGCCGTCAGGGGCGGCGCGACTGTAATCCAATACAGGGAGAAATGCAAGGACACCGGCCTTATGATTAATGAAGCCCTGCAAATCAAAAAGCTCTGCGCCGAGAAAGCCACTTTTCTGGTCAACGACCGTGTGGATGTGGCCCTTGCAGTAGATGCGGATGGCGTGCACCTTGGCCAGACCGATATGGATTATCAGGCTGCCCGGATGCTGCTTGGAAAAGGAAAAATAATCGGTGTAACTGTCCACAGCCTTAAAGAAGCCAAAGAGGCTGAAGCTAGGGGGGCGGATTATATCGGCCTGAGCCCGATTTTTGAGACTAAGACCAAGAGAGATGCAGGAAAAGCTGCCGGCCTCAAACTCATTGGTGAGATAAGCAAAACAGTCTCAATACCTATAGTTGCAATCGGTGGGATAAACTTGGAGAATGCGCGGAGCGTGATTAAGGCCGGCGCGACGACACTTTGCGCGATTTCTGCAACTGCCGGAGAAGATGTCGAGAAAAAAGTTAGAGAATTCAACGGGATAATTAAAATTCAACAGGATGAGTAAAAATTCAACAGGATAATTGACCCATAGTTTGGCCACTGACTCATAGTTTGGCCACTGACTCATAACTTGGCCACTGACTCATAACTTGGCCA
>CAYSUP010000010.1:6294-10339 GCA_964434205.1 uncultured archaeon
TTGGCCACTGACTCATAACTTGGCCACTGACTCATAACTTGGCCATTATCTTCCTATAGAAGCTTATCAGCCTCCCGCCCTCTTTTTTTGTCAGCATGGCCTTGCCGTATATAATCGACAGAGCCTTTTCTGTCGACCACTGCTGGTGAGGCTGTTGGTACACTTTTCTGACTATTTCGCCTGTGAACCTGTCAAGCTGCTCTCTTACCTCGCGGGTTATCGGCTTCTCTGAGACTGTCTTTTCAAAATCCTTTTTGGAAAGCTCGTAGAGGATGACACAGACGCTCTGTGCCAGGTTGAGTACGGGGTATTCAGGGCTTGTAGGTATCCGTACGACAAAGTCCATCTTTTGGAGGAGCTCATTAGGTATCCCCACGGCCTCGTTGCCAAAGACCAGCGCTATTTTCCCATTTAATGCCATCTCGCGAAGCTGTTCAGGCGTAACTGCCCTCCGAGTCGGCGTCTTTTGCCCGCCCTTTTTCCCGGTTGTGCCGACTAGGTAATTGCAGCCGCGGACCGCCGAGTCAAAGCTGTTCACAATCTTTGCCGACTTTAGTATGTCCCCACCGTGGCTTGCTAATGCTCTTGCGCGCCTGCCTATCTCGCACGGGTTGACAAGGTAAAGCTCCTTAAACCCGAAGTTCTTCATTGCGCGCGCCACGGAGCCTATGTTCTCCTCTTCCTGCGAATTCAGCAAAACTATGCGGATGCCCATTTTTTAATGAAGTTTCCTTAATTACAAAATCCAAAATGAAAAAGCTCTTGTTTGCCGTTTTGCTGCTTGTTTCCATAGCAAGCGCTGAAGTCAGCCAGCAGCAGGCCGGGGTCATATGCAATCCTTACAGCCTTGATGGCGAGACTATCCAAGTCACCGGGCCTTTAAGCTGCGAGGGCCTTTACTGGACATGCGGGTTTATGTATTATGGCAACGACCAGAACATCATGATTGCAGTTGACCAAAACAGCGGGGCTGTGATCCCGGCAAGCGACGATTTGTTTGCTGACGTTGCCTCCACTAAATATGCCATAGACAACGGAGCCTCGTACATCTTTGGGAACTTCCTTAGCGATTCTTCATTCGGCCTGGAGATGGCCGGAATGAACGCTACTTTGCAGAACTACCAAAACCTCCTTAAGTCGCTCAAAGATGATGGGACCATAACAGCGGCCAAATTCACCGATTTCAAGAACATCATAAACAACGTCAGAGCCTCTTCTTTGCAGCTCTCGGGAAAAGTGTTTGCACTTAACAATGAGTCGACGGCGTTCTGGGAATCACCGGATTGCATAAAGCTGATGGACTATCTAAGGAATATGAATGAGAGCCTTTTGCTCGCCGAGAACTTCAGCTCGTCATGGAACGGTTTTATAACGGAGTATAACAGGCTTGCAGTGAGCCTTGAGAATGTGCGCGTTGCGGTCATAAACCCGAGCGATTCGCAGATATTGAGCCAAAACATAGAGGCCCTAAAGGTAAAGATCGACAACTATGCAAATGATGAATCTGAGTTCGTAAATACCCTGACGGCCAATCTAGCCACCCGTGCGGACAAAAAGACGACAAAGGACAAACTGGATGAGGCGTATAGCATAGTAAAGAACTCGCAAAATGCAAACGCGACTGAGAAGTATAATGAGGCCTCCAGTGCATTTGGTCGAGGCGAATACTCAAAGGCGCGCGGCCTCATCAATGAGGCCCTCGCGCTTGCAGCAATCGAGCCAGTCAACGGGGATGGCGGCACTGTTGCTGACATGCCGACTGATTATTCTGTATTCCTAATATTGATAGGCCTCCTTGTGATAGTGCTGCTTTTCCTGAACTTTTTTAAGAAAAAAGGGCCCGATGACGAGGAGAAGGAGGGCAATGAGCAAAGGGGCAGGGAGCAAAGGGACAAAGGACTAAGGGGCAAATGGCAAAAACCGGCTGGCAAAAAGGCCGACTGGAGCTGGTCTAATGACGACACGAGCTCGATAGGGAGAAAGGCCTCAAGAGTATAACCAACGTCCGGCATCATATATAACAACAGTTGACATCACATATAGCAACACTTGGCATCACAAGGTCTTTTGGAGGCCAAGCAGCGTCTCAAAGCTTATTGAGGTATCACCCCGGGATATCTTCATTCCGGACAAAAGGTTCAGCGGGAAGAACATCGGCTTTCCGCGGTTGAATTTTACTGCGACATAGCCCTCGCAATTGGCACGCTCCTTGAAAAGCCGCATCTTTTCAAGATCCATTTTATCAAGCCTGAAGGCCTCCTTTGCTGTCGTCTTGCACTCGAGTATTATTACGCGGTCATCTTTCATTGCTATTATATCGGGTATCGGGAATGGCGCCGACCCGCTGCCAGCTGCGCGTATTGCAGTAAAGCCGTTGTCCCAAAAAGCCCTCACAAGGCTTCGCTCAAAGTTGGCCCCTTTCTGATAAAACGTCATATGGATTTAACCAAACGCAGGTTAAAAGCCTTCCGAGAAGTTTTTTATATACCGCCCCATTAGGCTACACATGAGAAAGCAGCTGGCAGGATGGGCCATAATATCCTTTTTAGTTTCACTTTTGATCATAATCGGTAGCGCTAATGCAATCATGTGCCCCCTCTGCGCCGGCCATATAGTCAAGTTCTGCAATGTTGAGATCTACCCCAAGGAAAGGATATATGACCAAGAGCTAACCGTCAATGTTACAATGGGTTATCTAGGCAACTTCACCCCTATAGAAAAAGGCACTAAAGTTGAGATTTGGTATTACGGGGACAGCGATAACATAACAAAGCTGAAATTCACAACAGATGCAAAAGGTCTTGTGAAGTACACTCCAAAGACTGTCGGCCATTACCTTGTCAAGGTGGATAGGTATGAGGTATGTGAAAAGACTCTGCTTATCTATGTCAACACCACCTGTGGGGATGGTATCTGCGGCGGTAGCGAGACTCTTGCAACCTGCGCAAAAGACTGCGGCAGGTGCGGGGACGGGACGTGTGATGCGAGTGAGAACTTGAGCTGCAGGGACTGCGCAGTATGCGGGGACAAAAAATGCACTGCGGGTGAAAGCCGAAGTAGCTGCCTTAAAGACTGCGTATTTTGCGGTGACGGGATATGCGACTATGTAGAGAATCGGGACTCATGCAAGGATGACTGCCCGTCGGGGGCGGCCGACCGGTTCTGCGATAAAGAGAGCGATGGCTTATGCGACCCAGACTGCGACGCTAAGAATGACAGCGACTGCGAAGTTCCAGAGAGTGTAGTTGTGATTAAGGAAAATCCTATTGCGACAAGAAAGAGCGTTTCAAAAGAGGACGCTGCACTTCAGTGGATGCTTCTAGCGGTAATACTTATCCTTGTTGTTACGGCAGTCATCTCCTCGATAATCGAGATACGAAAAGAGCGAAAGGCTAATAGGGGCACTAAGAAATCGCAGAAAAAGGAGAATAAGAAAAAGGCTATTTCTATTAAAGGGAAGGGTGATTCTGTTAATGCACAACCACAGTCCTCCAAAGTTGAGAAACCGATCTTAGGGGTTAAAGAGCCAAGTGCCGCCATGGGAATTAAAGAACCGGCCATTGTCAAAGAACAGCCAGCACTTCAGGAAGAGGTAAAGGCGCCCGGGCCGACAACGCAAACTACCGGATAACGGGAACTGCCTTACAAAAAATTAGAGAGTTGGCACGTAAATGTAGAAAAATTGCCTGAACTTTTTGGGGGTATAGAGACTACCCCATCTTTCTTGCAGCATAAGGACTACCTGAACTTTCTTGGCCGTATAAGGGACATATAGATTATGAATAGAATAAGCCCCGTAATTGCAGCGCCCATGACAATGAGTATTGTCCAGTCTTGCTTTGCCTTTACGGGCTTCTTTGAGCTCTCATAGATAACTTCGGTCCTGGCCTCTGGCGCCTCTGCTGAAACCAGCACATCAGACAATGGCGAAAAGCCCCCCTTTTCCACACTGAGTGCGGATGAGCCTTTTGCCGCAAGGAGAATGACTTTCCCATCCTCGCCGGTCAGTTCAGTTTCATTTGCATAGGTAACTAATGCATTGACC
>CAYSUP010000011.1:0-10010 GCA_964434205.1 uncultured archaeon
CCCGGCGGGGGCTCTCAACTTGTAGTGTGGTTCCCTAGGGAAGTTTCCAGTCCCGAGTTTCGCGTTCCGCGAAACTGGGCACAGGTTCACCAAAAGGTGAACCTCGTGTTCGGGTTCCGGGTTTCGGCATGCGCGCAAGTCCTATTCATGCGGCAATCCGAATATCTTGTCGTGGTGCTCGATTCTAGCGAATTTCACAACATTGCCCTCAATTCTAAAAGTCATTACAAACGGATCTATGTGCGCTTCTTTGTACCGTTGTAAAGGCCTCTTCAAATTCTTATGCGCGTTAGGGTTCTTGAGCACTTGGAGTATTTTCTTGTCTATCCTCTCTTGCAAACCCTTATTCTTTTTAACTAGGCGTACGTAGTCCTCTTCAAAGTATTTTGAGCGGGCTGGAAAATACTGCTCGTCGAGTTTCATTCTTCAGCGGCTTTGTGTAAGTCGGCGAGCATCTCCCTTCCAGACTTATATCGCTTATATCCGCTTGCTTCGACTGCTTTCATTGATCTTACGAAATCCGGGTTAATCTCTCTCTGCGTGTCTATCTCATTCCGTATTCCATTCCGGACCATCTCCGAGAACGATCCGTAGAGACCTCGATCTACGAAGAACTTTGCTTCTCTGTACATCCCTATAGGGAAGGATATGTTTACCTTCAGTGTATCCATAGTGTATCTTATATGTTCGTTTAATAAAAAGGCCGCTCTGAATGGTGCATCTTATTTTTCTTTTCGCAGCCCTTAACAACCCAAGACATGCCTGCCGAAACTGTGAACAGGCAACAGGAAACCAGGTTTCCTCGTGACGAAACCCGACACAAACTTCGCCCTTGGCTAAGTTGTGCCCAAGTTCGCGAAGCGAACTTCGGGAATAGAAGACCGAAAACCTTAACCTTTTCCTGGCGTGGCTTTCAACTCTGGCTATAGTCTACTGTCTACGGTCTACGTTGCTTTTACTTTTCCTATTTTTCTTACTTGAACCATTATACCATTGTGGCTGCATCAATTATAACCCTAAACGAAGCTAGGCTTTTGAGGGAGCAGCTCCGCCCGGCATTCGCCGGCTATGTGACTGACGGCAATGTCTCAGACCGCGACGTGCTGGGCACAATAATGAACCTGATTGCCAGGGGTTATATCGGCGTTGACCTGGACACCCAAGTTCGCCCAAATATGATACGTTCGATATATCTTGTGACCTCTTCCGGCTTGCTGCTGCCCTTTGAGAAATCCTTCCTCCGTGCGCTGTTTTCACCCTCCCGTGTGCTGTCCCCCGGCGGCGTTCGCAAAAAGATCCTATCAGGAGTCTTGCACAGGGTCATAGAAGAGAACACGCTCGCGCTTGTTGAATCCAAGATCGCACGAAAGCTGTTGATAGTATTAGACGAAAAGGGCAAGAGGAAGGACGTGACTTTCCTTACTGAGTCAGGCACGCTGATGCACATCAGAACTGTTGGTGACCTGGTGGAAATAAGGAAAATGGGCGAGGACGTGGCCAGAGAGCTAGCCTCAAGTCTCACAATGCTGGTAGTGTTTGTCTCATTCCTGTTTGCGGCAGGGATGTTATTATACTCGCTCCTGCAAAGTTCGTCTACCTCTTATGACTTGATAGGCATAGTCGGGTTCCCGTTGGCGATGGTTATGGTACTTGGCATGATCTTCTTTTTGGCGGCCATCACTTTCTTCTCGCGGTTGGAAAACCTTCCGACCGTTTTTGTCAGGCTTATCACATATCTACAAAACCGTTCCGCGCTAAAGAACACGAAAAACCTCCTGCTCTTGCAGTTCAGGGACAATGTGACCCCGTATATGAAGGGTCGATACGAAGAACTCTTTGACTTCATAAAGGCGGCGCCACTTAAGCAACAGCGTATCTACAATGAATTCATGCCGCATGCCGTTGCATTCGGCTTAGACACATCATGGAACGAGTCATTTGAGATAGACACAGAACCGTTAGTCTCTTCACAGGTATACGGCCGTGCGCCCCCCGTACTCGAAGGGCAGGTCCACGGTGATGAAGTCAAATGGATCAAGTAAACCTCTATTTTTAAGAAACCCCCCCTTATATTAATATGCCTAAAAAGCCCAAAGAGCCCAAAGCCAAGAAGGCAAGAAGCGCACCGGACCGCGAGCTTGCGGAGATTTGGCTGGCCATGAAAAACCTTGAGACCGCCCACGCAGTAGAGAAAAAAAGGATACTTTCAATGTCTGAGATAAGCTTGATACTTGACAATTATGACGACATATTCTCAAAGTTCGACCCGCGGCCGTATTCTGAAAGGGGCCTTTCAGAGGACTTCCTTTCCGAGATAAAGAAGGGCTGCAAGGACAAATCCACTGGCCAGGTGGAACTAACCTTTCTTGTTCCCTCAACAATCAAGGATCCGCAGAGGGAACTTCTCATAGAGAAGCGCTTGAAGAATCATTTCCAGAAGCACTATGACATTGTGAACAAAGACATCTGGGCAGTCAGGCGGACTGGCGGCATGTGGGTACTGATTGGCGCCGGCCTCAGCGTTATTGCAACTCTGCTATACTCGCATTCTAATGTCAGCAACAATGTTCTTGACAACTTTGCCTTTGTCCTCTTTGAGCCTGCCAGCTGGTTTGTGATGTGGGCGGGCTTTGAGCAGATATTTAACACCTGGAAAAAGGACAAAGGAGACCTTGATTTTTACAAGCGCATGACCGAGTCCAAGATATCCTTCCTGCCATATTAAGTTTGCATTACCTCGTCGTTAACTCCAAGATGAAGCTCCCCTTCAAAAAGGAAAAAAAGGAAGAGTCCCGAGAAGTAGTTGCCAAGCGACTTGTGGTTGTCAAAAAAAGCACAAAGACCGAAGCTGTAACGGAAGATGTCCAGAAGCTTGTGAAGGGCATCGCGGATGGCGACAGCGGCTGATTTTTCTGCCTTTTGCTTCTAATCCTTGTGACTATGATGAAACTTCCATTCAAGAGAGAAAGCAAGAGCGCGAGTAAAAACGAGGGCAAAAAAGAAGAAGTACGCTCTGTCGTAGCGCGAAGACTGGGTTCAATAAAAAAAGGGGAAAAGAACGAAGCCCTTGATGGGAGGGACTTGCCAAACCTGGTCAAAGGCCTTGCAGACGGTGATGGATGATATCTGGCACCTTTAGATACCCTTCTCCCGAGCCCTAGCCTTTCATCCCTTTGTCAAAAACTGCCATAGCCTCATCCACGCTCTTGCCGTGCAGTGTTATTGCCGATATTGCATTGCACATGGCAGTTGCCTCTTTCAAAGACTTTTGGTGGATGTTTCTTCCTGTGGCGTTGCCCCATGCCCCGCTTATGAATATCTGGTCGTGGAGCCGCTGCAGGAACTTTCGCACATCAGTGGATGAGCCTCCTGCGCAGACTGCCTTTGTCCTGCCTGCCGCCTTTACAGCTTCCTTAAACGCTTCGGGGATATCGACACCTTCCTTCTTTGGCCAGTTCACCTTGACAAAATCAGAGCCCAGGCATGCAGCTGCGCCTGTTGCGCCGGCAATCAGGTGCGGGTCTTTCTCATCAGGGACTGCTTTGCCTCTTGGGTACACCCAAAGGACTATCGCAAGCCCGTTCTTATGGGCGTCAAGTACGGCATTTGCAGCCTCATTGAGCATCTCGTTTTCAAACTCGCTGCCAAGGTATATGGTATAGCCTACGGCCACAATCTTGAGCTTGGGATTGTTCTTCTTGAACTCAACGACCCTGTCAACACTTATCCACTGGCCGCTTTGCGGATCCTTCTGCTCGACTTTGATCAAATGGCTCTTTGAATTCAGCTTTACCAGGTATGCCACGTCCGGGTAATCATGGCCGTATCTTGCCACAAGCCCCATCTGAGTCGCAAAGACGCCTATTTCGCTATTGGAGGCAATCCTGAACATGTGCTCCGGGTCAGCGTCGTCCAGGGAAATCTCCGGGCCATAAAAGTCGTCGTTGAGGTGCTCTATCTTCTGGTCGCCGGCAAAGAGCATCAAATGGCCGCTCCTTTTCGTCGCCTCAAGGTAGTTCTTGACATATTCCTTTCTCGCGCTCTCGGGCACTGTTGCAGGCACCATAACATCCTTTTCAGTAATCTTTGGTTCCATCTTAAGAATTATTTGTTTTTGTTTATAGAACATTAACTATTCCAACAATAAAAACCTGTTTTAACACCCAATTAAAAATGGACGGAAAAACGCTTGACGAGTCAATATCCTGGATGGACAACGGCCTGCAGAAGGTGATACTGACAATTGCCCGCGTGTCGGCCGACATGCGCCTTGACTTTCCCGGGAAGAGAGGGGCGGCTGAGACAAAGAACGTGTATGGCGAGACCCAACAGGACCTCGACGTCTGGGCCGACGTGATCCTGACAAAGGAGATGCTCGTCACTGGCGCAGTCAAGGCTGTCCTTTCTGAAGAGCAGGCAGAGGCGACCATGGGCAGCGGCCGCTACATCGTCAGCATGGACCCGCTGGACGGGTCGTCAAATATCAAGAGCAACAACATCTTTGGGACGATAATCGGCATCTACGACGGCGGTGAGATATTACAGCCGGGCAAAAACCTGAAGGTAGCCTTCTATGTAGTATACGGGCCGTTGACAAGCATCGTCATGGCCACAGAGAAGAGCGTAGCCGAGTACGTCTACGACGATAAGACAAAGAAGTTCATCTTGGCGAAGGATAACATCATGCTGCCCGTACCGGGCAAGTTGTACGCGCCGGGAGGCCAGAACGATGGGTGGACCAAGCAGATAGCAGGCTTTGTCCAGTCGCTGTTTGACAGGAAACTGAAACTAAGGTATGGCGGCGCTTTTGTCGGCGACATAAACCAGGTGCTCAACTACGGCGGGCTTTTCTTCTATCCGTCAAATGACAAGATGCCTGCAGGTAAACTACGGCTCGTCATCGAGTGCAACCCGATGGCCTTTATCATGACAAAAGCCGGTGGGACAGCGAGCGATGGGAAGCAGAACATATTAGACATACAGCCGACGGCCATTGAACACCGGACTCCGATATTCATCGGGAGCAAAGACCTTGTGGAGGCTGCGAATAAGTTGTGAGAGTCTTTGATCTGAGCGTCTTTGATCTGAGCGTCTTTAATCTGAGCGTCTTTAATCTGAGCATCTTTGATCTAATTGAGAGGCTTGTGCGGTTTGACGACCCGCCTTTTTATCTTTTAATCCATTGGAATATCAGAAAAATGGACCAAAAGATCCTGATCGGCTTGCTGCTCTTTGCAGCCATTGTTTCTATGTTGTCTAACGCAAGCGCATTCAGGGTCGCTGAGTGCACAGATACGGTAGATGTTGACGGCGACACCGATGACGATGCATGGGATGATGCAGAATCGGACGACTTTGGCGATGCAGAATTCTTCACGTGCTACAGCGGTGCCAAACTCTATTTCTTAGTCACGGTTGATGACAACACGTCCAATCATGGTGACTCGATAACTATCATGATAGACAGCGATGGCAGCGGCCAGGACGGGGATGACAATCTTGAGGACACTGATTTCGGCTTTGAGATAAACCGCACCGGCACCAAGGTCGAATACCGCGGGGGGGATGAGGACGATGTCTCCGGATGGACGGCCAAACGGAAGACCTCTTCTGGCTCCTGGTCAGCGGAATTCTCAATAAGTTTCAGCAAATTAGAGCTATCAGTCGGGGATGATACCGAGATGGGTTTTGCAATCTTCATAGGTAACGGGAATATAACCGATTCAAAATATCCCTCGGGTGCTGATGATGACGACCCGTCCACGTGGGCACTGTTAAAGCCGGATGAAGGCTCATGGGGCGAGCTTGCTGCTCCGGTGCTCTCGGGGGGCACTGTGCTTCCAGCCAGTGCAATAAGTCCCGGTCAGCCGGGCAGCTACAGTTTTGAGGTGACCTACACTCATGAGAGTGGCAATCCTCCAGATACAATAAATGTCAACATAAACGGCCAGGCCCGCACTATGTCCAAATCAGTCACTAGCTGCAATACGGCCGTAGGGTGCAAATATGCATACTCCCAGAATCTGCAGGCTGACGGTTATACCTTTTATTTCGTCGCTGAATACGCTGGCAACACAGTCCGTTTCCCGGCAGGCGGGAACCTCCAGCTCCAGGTTTTGTTAGCGAACAGCAAGCCGTCAGTGCAGATAATCGGGCCTTCAGACGGTGTGACCGTGAGAGGGTCTATACAAATAGTCGGCACTGCCTCCGACCCGGATGGGCCCGGGAACATTGCGTCCATTGAAATCCGCGTAGACTCTGGAAGCTGGCTGCGGATTTCGGGGACATCGTCTTGGGATTATCTGTACGACACGACTAGCGCCTCAGACGGTGAACACAAGATATCCGCCCGCGCAACAGACCGGAACGGCGCAGAGTCTGAAGTAGATTTTATAAATATAAACATCGATAACATCCAGAATCCGCCACCCATAACGGATACTGATCTTGACAATGATGGGATGCCGGATGTCTGGGAGGTTGCTTATGGCCTTAACCCGGATGATTTCAGCGATGCTGCTTTGGACTTGGACAACGACGGGCTTAACAATCTTGCAGAATACCTGGCGGGCAAGAACCCCGCAAAGGCAGATAATACCGACTCGTCCACCCCGCCGACAGTTACGCCGCCCGCCGGAAAGCCTAGCAAGGACGGCTTAAGCGATAAACTAATTTGGATTTTGGCCGTAGCACTATTTGCGGCAATGGCAGTTATTGCATATCTCCTCGGAAGAGGCAAGGGCTCTTCCCGGGAAGAACAGCCGCTTGTTAAGGATGGAAAGCTGGTTCTCGGCCGTGCAGAGCAAAAACCTAGTGAAGACTGATCTACCCGATGTTCAGGAAACTGTATTGATGCATATAAGCGTGATTAGGGCCCCTTTCGGGGCCCCACTCATCCCCATATAGTTCGCCTCCAAACGTCTTTCGATTCCCCTTTTTAGGTACAAAGTTGGGCGACTGAAGCATAATTGTAGTACCTAAATTCTTTAGAATTGGCTTTTATTCCCCTACACTTTAAGATAGAACAAAATGGCAAGTACCAAAACCGGATATTTCGTTGAAACACGGAATAGCAGACTTTCTTACCTCATGGTTTGCCTACTAATTGTGGAGGTAATAGCCATAGGGATGGCCGGATTTTTGTTAACTGGGTATCTTTCGAATCCTGCTTCTATGGCCAGCCTCCTAATAGCCGCACTTGTAATCCTAATTTTACCGACACTATTAGTAATCGCAATGTGGCGAAAGAGCGCCCCTGGTCCTTCCTGGCGTCTTCTTATCAATCCCGAGAAGATCACCGTATTTTTCCTTGGTCAGGCAGGTGCGATTGCTTCGAAAGAAACCTACGATTTAGCCAAGTTAACGAGAGTTGAGATAATTGAAACTCCAAAGTTCGCAATGAACTGGGATGACCTTTTAGGTTTGATAAACTTGCTTTTCACTTTCTACAGAAAGGAAGCATATCACAATAAGTATACGCTCGATTTTGATGGTAGCAAAACTGTTCTGTTAGGGGGCGACTCTAGAGAAGTCAGAAAGACTCTTGAAACTGCTTTGAGTGAGTTTGGGCTATCCTACACTAAAGACAAAAAGATGCTTCCGTTCTGGTTCTGTAAAATCTCCTATAAAATCGCCCATAAATCCAAGCGTGTTTGAGTCTTTTGACCCCCAAAAGTAGGACGTCCTTTCCAAAAACTCCTTGAATTTCTCGCTCAAAACAAGCGTGAATGGGATCTCCCAGAGTTATCGTGATTGCTTCACTATTCTGACTCCTGGCAGCTTCTCAAAGTCGTAATCCATAGTAACAAGGACCGCATCGTTTTCGAGGGCGCTCCGGTAGATCAATGCATCTATAGCGTGAAGACCGTATTTTATAGCTTCCCCTGCAGCTTTTTCGCACAATTCCCCACTTAGTTGCACGGTTTCGCAGTTCTCTCGGATTTGTCCTAGCGACTTCTTTATCCGCCTTTCGCTTATACCTCTTTTATTGAATTTCTTAGTTATCTCATAGAAACTCAAGGCCGAGGTCAGCAGAACTGAATCTTCTGACAGCAGCAATTCCTTTAGCTCATCGGATTCGTCCTGTAAAAAGCCTATCCATGCACTAGTATCCAGCAAATACTTAGAATCGGTCATGCTTGTCCCTGAGATCAGTCATTATGTCCCCTTTGGGTATGCTTCCATACATGGACTCCAACCCGCGTTTCCTTTTGAACAAGTTCATGAGAGCCTCATCATACGACTTAGCTTTCGTCTCTGATTTAAAAGCCTGGAGAAACCGCATTGTAGTGTCCTTCACCTGTATTGTAGTTGCCATTTTCTTATAACTTATAAGTTATAAGAATAAAAGCCATTTGGAGTAAAGTGAGCGTGATTGGGCCCCTTTCGGAGCCCGCCCAGTTAACGTGTGAAAATCTCGACCAGCTTTTCCTCAACCTCTCTGACTTTTGGCTCTTTGAGGCAGCCTACCTTGTAGAGAATCAAAGATCTTTCAAGTGTAAGCAAGGATGTTGTTTTGATAAGGCTTTCATACTTTAAGCACCCCTCCTGTAAATCGTCTTCACCAATGGCTATAGAATAAACGTCATCTCTAAAACTGCTTGTTATCGGGCATACAATCGGGTCGAGATTTTCCAATGCCGCAACTACTATTGCAGGCCTTTTCTTAGAACTGCTTAAATCGGAGAATGGATATCGTGCAACTATAATATCGCCTTTCACAAGTGTTTCCATGCTTCATCCTCTTCAGGAGTATCCCAGATCTTTGCTAATGACTTCTCGCTCATCAGGGAGACGTACATGGCTTCGCTTATGTGCTTCATCGGCCGCAGTTCCACCCTATCACCATAACAAAGTATAGCAACTTTGGAGCCCGGCTTCAATCCTGCGCTTTTTCGTACCTCTTTCGGTATCGATATCTGCCCTTTCTCCGTTATAGTCGCGCTCTTCATCTCCAAAAGACCCGTCTTGTCCATGTAAGATTTGTAAGACAAGTAAGAAAAACTTATTGAAAACCGATAAGCATGACTGGGGGCCCGAAGGCCCCCGTCATTCTCCCTATAGTCCGCCTCCTACTTTTTACCCCTAGGCCTGGGCACGAGGTTCGCTTTCGCGAACCTGTGCGTAGGGACCGAAGGTCCCTCACGCCAAGGCCCCGGCTAGGAATAAACTTGATGCTGCGCAGGCCTTGCACACTTCATGCCCTCTAGCGCAGTTAAAACAGAAATCCGCATTGCAGTTCTGGCATCGCCCCTTATACGATTCGCCCACTTCCATAACGCGGCTGCAGACTTCGCACATATTTGCTTTTTGCCTTACCCAAACGACAGAGGCCATTTGTTTTAAGAAGTTATATCCCCTTTCTACTGGCTAGTATAGAATGTAAAGACAGTTATAGTTGGCGTCGGGCAAGTTTCAGGAGAGAAGATAATGTTATCTCCTGAGTAGAATGGGCAAGCTAGTGTATTCCCGAACAGAGCCTCTGGGCACCGAGCAAGTTCAAACCAAAAAGTTTTTAGGTCTTGCTCGTTCTAAGCTTTTCTCAATAAGCTTTTCAGCATAGCTCCTGAAGCCTTCAGCCGGTTCATCCACTTTTTTGTAAGGCGACCCCCGCCTGTAATACTCGACTGCGGTTATCCTTGACACCTGCGAGAAAGGCACGTCCGACAGCAAAATCTTGACGCCTTCATTGGCATACTCTTTCGGCACGAAAGGATAGCCCAAGAACAGGCTATTTGTCGCCGGGCTATGCCTAAATCCGCACTTTTCCAATGCATTGCAGCATTCCTTTCTTTCCACATAACTACCAATCTCTCCCATTTTTGTCACTCCCTTAATTGCCGGTATCTCGTAATCGTCACCATTTTGCGATTGCTAACGCTAAGTTTTTTTGCTAACATTTCCCCCAAATGCAATGGCTACCGCTCTATCTTTTTTGATTGCGGTTATCCCCCGCCGGGTTGAGGTGATATTTGCAACTAGGTCTATAAAAATGTTTGCGTTATAAGGGC
>CAYSUP010000012.1:0-6118 GCA_964434205.1 uncultured archaeon
TAAATCATGGATTTTGAAGGGCGCGTAAGGCCTATTGACATCGGCGTGACAAAAGCCATATTGATAAGCCTTGCTGCTATCGTAATTGCAGTAGGGGCTGCAGTTTTCACATTAAGCTATATGCTTGCGATGCGCGATCTTGCCCCCGCGTTTTATGGGATAATCCTAGTATGGGCAGGAAGCCTTGCATTCTTCTATTCAGTGATAACCGAGGAACACACCATGAAGGAGCTTTTTATAAGGCACGGTTACTTTGTCACCGGCCTTCTTGGCATGATACTTGGTATGTTCTTCATCTCGCTTGCAGGCCTCACCTCAAAGGATCTTTCAACCGGGGCGATGGAGTTTGGAGTCCTTCTGCTGATAATGGGGGCAGGGATGACCCTTCTTTCTGCCCAGAGGACGGGCGACTATAGCAAGAGAAGTGCCTTCTTCTCTATGTTTGCCGGTTTGCTTCTCACAATGGGCGGGCTGATGGTCGGCAGCATCAATGTGGCTTATGGTGGCGTATTTATAATAATTTTAGGGGCCGTCTGGATGGGCCTTAGGCGAGAACACGCGCAGTAATTTTTAAGTTTTTGTTCTGTTGAATAAATCACAATAGGTGCAAACTACGGAAAGAAAGCTAGAAGAACTACAAAGGATATGCAGCAGAGAAGGGACATCTGAGATTAAGGAGGGCCCCACTCTACCCAACATTACCAGGACAAGACCCAAATGCCAGAGACGAAACTCTCCTCTTTTATTAACGAATACGGTAACTAGCTTATGGTCTGTCCTATCTGCCGCGGTAAAAGCGAGGTCGGGGTATTCTGCTCGAACTGCTACCTGAAGAGGAATCTGGAGGTAGAGGTACCACCGATTATTGAAGTCCCATGCTGCAAGCAGTGCGGCTCGTGCCTCCTTAGGGGGACATGGCTCAAGGGCTTAACCGGGGAAGAAGCATTGCTGCGGGCTGCCAACGATTCTGTGAAGACGAATATGAAAAAACTTGAAAAGGCCGGCATATTGAAGATGAGCCTTGAGAAAAAAGACTATGAATACATCCTTATTGTGACTATAACGCTAGGCGACAGCGAGGTCAAAAAGACTGCAGTCATGCGCCTGAAAAACAGCATCTGCCCGGACTGCAGCAGGGTTGCAGGCGGGTATTATGAAGCAGTCATCCAACTCCGGGGCATTGCTGGAGAAAAAGAGGTAGATAACATAGTGAAGGATGTTGAGAAACACAAGGACAAGTTCGCTTTTGTCGGAGAAATCAAAAAGGTTCACGGCGGCTATGACATCTATCTTGGCAGCAAGAAATCGGCTGAGAAGATAGTCAAGAATTTCAAGAAAGAGAAGGCTGAGATAAAGAAGAGCTTCAGGCAGGCCGGCTTTGACCGCCAGACAAGCAAGAGTAAGAGCAGGTTTTTCTATCTGGTGAGGATTTGAGTTTTTCTATCTGGGAGAAAACTCGGCTCTTGCCGGATGGGTTCTTATCGAGTCGGGCTCTTGCTGAATTAAAGTCTTGCTGCGTTGGGATCTTGCTGAATTGAGGTCTTGGTGAGTCGGGCTCTTACTGAATTGAACTGCCGGATTTAAGCTCTTGCTGGTTATTTTCACTGCGCAGCTAGCTTTTAAGCGTTTAGAATCAATTAGAGCCGCATGGATAGGAACGATGGTACGGTCCCGGTCGGGGACGATGTGATTATCGAGCAGCAGAAGCGCCACGGCCAGGTCGGCGAATACGCGGTCAGAGTCAAAGTCCCAAAGGGCCGCGAGATGCTCGGTGTCATTGAGGAGCGTTTGGGGAACAGGAGATCAAAAGTGCGCTGCAGCGACGGCAACATAAGGATCTGCAGGATACCTGGCCGCGTCAGGCAGAGGATATGGACGCGAGAGAATGATATTGTTCTGATAGAGCCGTGGACTGTTCAAGAGACTGAGCGCGGCGACCTTCTCCAGACTTACAGCAAGCCGCAGATAGAGTGGCTCCAGAAAAGGGGCTTTTTGAAGTGGCTATAGGCTCTTTAGGAATTCTTCCTCGCTGAAATGTAATTGCCCGGGCACAACAAGAACTTGTGGCGGAGGCCCAAAGTCCTGTTTTTTTAGATTTTCGGCAGTGCCGTATTTTATCATGGTCTCACCGCCCAGCCGCGCAACTCCTACGCACTTTGTCTGATTAAGGAATATTTTTTTGTTTTCCTTAAGCTCCAGTTCAATCAAAATATCGATCGCCTCGTTAACCGTCATGTACCGGTTCTCGGCGGCTTTGACGTCAAGCAAAAGCAGCGTGTGTGCGCCGTTTTTTAGGTTCTCGGCTAGAACATCATAAGGAGTCTTTGGAAAAAAGTTCTTCTCAGGATATGCGATTGTGGCAGTCTTGCCGAACTTGTATATATGCAGACCCGTCTCGGCGATGGCCGAAAAGACTGAAGAGGAATGGATAATCCTAACCGGGATCTTTTCCTTCCGAGCCTCGGTCAGCAAAAAGGAGTGTGTCGTCGCAACAAGAGGATCGCCAGAAACCAAAACCGCGACGCTTTTGTGTTTCGCCTCTTCTATCAGTTTCTTGGACTTTTCTTCCAGGTCCGGCCTTTGCAGTGTAACTATCTTCTTGCCGATGAGCTTCTCAAGCTCCTTAAGCGAACCCTTCCAAGGGGACGTATAGAGCTCGACATATACTAAGTCGCATTTCTTGGCAGCCTCAACACCCTTCAGTGTGATGTCTTTTTCGTCGTACAGCCCCAGACCTATGAGATAAAGCATTTTTATTTTGTCCTCTTTAATTACTTTATTAATTTCCAAAATGGAAGACTTAAAGAAATACATCAGGGATGTCCCGGATTTTCCTAAGAAGGGCATAGTTTTCAAGGACATAACACCGCTGCTGCAGAATGCCGATGCCTTAAACCATGCTATATTCCAGATGTATGACCGCGTGAAGCACCAGAAGTTTGACTATGTTGTGTCCATGGAGTCGCGCGGTTTTATATTCGGCGCCCCGCTGGCCCTCAAGCTTGGCGCGGGCTTTGTCCCGATAAGAAAACCAGGCAAGCTGCCTTACCGCATCAAGGAAGCCGCCTGCAGCAAGGAGTACGGCAAGGACACGCTGTGCATACACGAGGACGCGATATCCTATGGGAGTTCGGTCCTGATAGTGGACGATCTATTGGCCACTGGCGGGACGGCGGAAACTGCCAAAAAGCTGATAACAGACGCGGGGGGACGAGTAGAGCAGATGTTATTCCTGGTAGAGCTGACCTTTTTGAAGGGTAGGGACAAGTTATACCCAACGCCCGTGACGTCGATAGTGCAGTATTAGATCTCCGCGTTCCCCATCGCTGCCCCGCAGTTGCAGCATCGTTTCTCCGGCAGGTTCTTGATTATCTCAGCGATTAGCTTCTTCACGCGCTCGTTATTGCTGGCAAATATCTTTCCGACTTCGGCTGCCGTCACCGGTTTCACCTCAGGGTGGCCCTCGAGGCCGACGTCATAATCAGTTATCAGTGCAATCCCGAGATAACACATTTCCATCTCGCGCGCTAGAATAGTTTCCGGGTATTGAGTCATGTTTATGACCTGCCAGCCTGCTGATGAGAACCATTTTGACTCGGCCTTTGTTGAAAACCTGGGCCCGTTGATGACTACCACAGTCCCTTTTGGATGAAAGTTAATCCCCAGTTTCTTGCAGGCCTCAATCGCCACTTTCCTCATCTCCGGGCAGTATGGCTCCGCAAAAGAAACGTGTGCAACCTCAGGCCCGTGGAAGAATGTGTCATCCCTCCCCCACGTCCTGTCGACAAGCTGGTCGCAGATTACAAAATCGCCCGGCTTGATGTCCGGCTGCAGGCTGCCTGCGGCACATGGCCCGATTATCCTCTCGACACCCAGTTCCTTAAACGCACTGACATTGGCTTTGTAAGGCACTTTGTGGGGGGGGAACTGGTGGTGCGGGCCGTGACGGGGGAGAAAAGCGACATTTTTTGCATCTATCTTGCCTACGCTCACTGAGGCACTTGGGTAGCCGTATTCCGTCTTCTCGGATATGTCGCTCTTCTTGTCAAACAATGAGTAGAAGCCTGAGCCGCCGAATATGCCTATCTTTGCCTTGTTCATCTTGAGTTTCTCGATTGATTATTTATGAGTTTCTCTATTGAATAGTTATGAGTTTCTCTTTGATTATTTTATTAGTTTCTTTATTTCTTCAGGCTTGAAAATCCCCTTTTCAGTTATTATCCCTGTGATATATTTTGCAGGTGTCACATCAAAACCAGGGTTTCTCGCCTTTACACCCGCAGGTGCAATCCGGATTTTTTTGATTTTTGAATCTTCAACGCCCTCAAAAAATAAAACTTCGTCTTCGCTGCGCTCTTCAATCGGTATATCCTTCCCGCTTTTGCAATTGAAATCGATCGTGGAAAAGGGGGCTGCTATGTAGAATGGGATGCCGTTCTCTTTTGCAACCACGGCTTTTTCATAAGTCCCGATCTTATTGGCGATATCCCCATTAAGAGCCACCCTGTCAGTCCCTACGATGCACATATCGACATCTCCACGTTGCATGAAATGGCCAGCGGCATTATCAGCTATGATTGCGTGGGGTATTCCCTCTTGCACCATCTCGAACGCAGTTAGCTTAGAACCCTGGCAGCGCGGCCTTGTCTCGTCGATCCAGACAAAGACCTTCTTGCCTTTCTTGTGAGCCAGCCTTATCGGTGCAAGCGCAGTGCCGTAGTCCACACAAGCAAGCGCGCCTGCATTGCAGTGTGTCAGCACCCGCATGCCGTCTTTTATCAGCTTCTCGCCGATTTCCCCTATAGTCTTGCATCGTTCGGCCGAAATGTCGGCATAACCATCGGCTATCTTTTTTGGGTCTTTGCCCGTAGCGTAAGTCTTTTTGAAATATTCGATTGCATCGAACAGATCGTAGGCAGTCGGCCTTGACGCGGCAAGAACTTTAGCCGCTTTATCAAGCTCTTTTGCCAATGCACCCTGTGCCATCCCATAACAAGCCGCGGCGCCGATGGCAGGCGCGCCACGTATGACCATTTCCTTGATTGCAAACGCGGTTTCCTTGTAATTTTTGCATATAAAAAGCTGGAATTTGTGTGGCAGCAGCCGCTGGTCTATCATTACCACATTTTGGCCATCCATCCAGACGCTCCTATACTCGTTCCCTTGAATTTTCATTTCAGGAATTATTTTCTAAGGCGTAGTCCTTACGACTTTGCCTCCGGAAAAGTCGCAATAATCGGAATGTTTGCATATAAGGGGGGCAACATCTGCTGTGATGTCATTATCCATCAGCATATTGCTGATAGCTCCGCCAAATAAGAAGTCATACCCATGAGCGCCATTTGATATGCCCTCAATCCGTATAGACGGCTTATAGATCGTGTTGCCGACGCTCCCGTATGCCGACGCCTCGTCTTTATACGTATTCGTGTTTATTATTTCCAGGACAAATAGGTCTTTGAGCTCTCCGGCAAGCCACTTCAGCTGCTGCTCTATGTCTGTTGGGTAATAACAAAACTTGCAGTCGGGGGAGTAGAAGTACCTTACAACCACATATCCGTCAGCCTTAAGATTGTTTGCTTCGGAAATGCCAAGAGGCCGCTCAAAGACATTTTGCTCAAGCGCTCTTTGTGCATTCGTAGCCGGGCAACTGCCGCAATCTTGGGAGCATGTTGTGCAGTTCTCGCCGCGGTCGCAATATGTGTCGCCGCAGAAGGTCGGGCCATCCCTGCAGACATTGTGGATGCATCGCCCGCAGCAGTCGCTCGCGTGCTGGCAGGGTGCGCCGGATTGATTACATTGCAGTCCCGGCGGATTTACGCCCGTTCCTGACTCAGTGTCGTTTTCAGGTAACCCTGCACGGCAAGCTTGTGACATCGCCGGCGCTAATACGAATGTGCCGCAATGATTATCATCGGCGCATGACCTGTTCTGAAGCCCGCTAGCACAAATAGACCAGTCACCGCAAAGCCAATTCTCCCTGCAGGGGGCTGCTGTCGTCGGGGTCTTTGTGGCAGGTTGCATGAACACCAAGGCAACAACCACTAAGGCTATTATGAGTATTGCGACTAATGCGAAAAGCATTAGGGTATTTTTTGAAGTTGCATGTGCGGGTGCA
>CAYSUP010000012.1:6218-9951 GCA_964434205.1 uncultured archaeon
GTGCTGCTGGCAAGAGAGGGGTGCTCTTAGCCCCGCAATTGGTGCAAAAGGTTGATCCACCAGGCAATTCAAACCCGCACGTGCTGCAATTGGCCATTTTGTTAATCCCTAAGAAGTCCTGACTATCTTGCCGTTTGTGAAATCGCAGTAATCCGAATGCCCGCAGATAAGGGGGGCGACTATTGAGAATACGCTTTCGCTGCTCTTTAGCTTCTCTGCCAGCGAATACCCAAAAAGCAAGTCATAACCCGGCTGGCCGCCGGATATGCCGTCCACACGTATAGTCGGCTTGTAGACTACACCATTAACGCCAGCGTATCTTTTGGAATCAAAGGAGTACATCGTCGTATCAATGCTTTGGAGCACCATTATGTCTTTGTACTCTGCTGCAAGCTTCTTTAGCTCACTTTCAACGTCAACAGGCTCGCGGCATATCTCGCAATTCTGGGCGTGGTAGTATCGGACTATGACATATCCCTTATCCCGCAGCTCCTCATCGCTTGTCATAGAAAGCGGTTCTGTGTAGATGTTCTCTGTAAGCTCTTCATTCACTGCGCAGCTGCCGCAGTCTTTTGCGCATGAGGTGCAGGTCTCGCCGGGATCGCAAAAGGTGTCGCCGCAAAAGGTATTCGTATCCCTGCAAATCCCATGCACGCAGGTTTTGCAGCAATTATTGCCTTCGCACTGCACGCCGGCAGGGGCGCAATTAGGCCTTGGCATATCGCTGTTTGGGGAGCTGCACGTTTGCTCAATCGGCGGCCTAAGACCGACAGTTCCGCAAAGGTTTCTGTCTGTGCATTCCCTCGCCTCATTTCCATTGTCGCAATTAGACCAGTTAGTGCATGTCCATTCCTCGCGGCAGGCCGGCTTTTTAGCAGGCATCAAAAGGCTTGGCAAAAGTACAATCGTTAGGATGACCGCTATTGCTATTGCAGCTGCTATCAATATTTTCTTGTTTGACTTCACTGGCTTTTTGGCCGCTTTTGTTGCTGTTGCACCGGATTGTTCAAATTCCTTACCGCATGTTAGGCAAAACAATGAACCGTCGGGTGACTCGGCTCCGCAACTGCCGCACTTGACCATTGCATCATATTAAGGGCATCCCAGATAAATACTTGTTTTGCGGTTGTCTATGCCTGTTCTGCGGTTGTCTATGCCTGTCTTGCGCTTGTCTATGCCTGTTTTGCCCTTATCTTGCTCTTGCACAACTGTTTTTGGTCTTATTTCAAGACTTTGCCAGTTTCTAGATACCATAAATAGAGATCCAGTCCGGCCAAGGTAACCCGGGCGGCCTTGGCCAATTCAGAGAGGATTGACTCGATTTTCAAGTAAGTCTTCTTTGTCAGTGTCTTTGGGTGCTCTATGAGCTTATGCTTTTCCAAAAGGTCGACTATGTGAAAATCGATGATCGCTACGTCATCAAAACCCACGTTCCGAAGGAAATGGCTGGCCTCTTTGTAGCCGATGCCCTTGACGCTTCCGACTAACCACTCGCGCAGCTCTTTTGCATCTCTTGCCGATTTTATTTTTTGAATGATCTCGTCTTTGGAAAAGCGCGCAGCTAAGATGTATTCGGTCTTGCAGTTGTAGAACCTGCAGACGACTTCACGCATCTTTTTCCTCAGATGAGACTCTGAAAGGCCGCAAAAGTCAATCTCTTTTTGCGCGCGAAGGCCGCGCTCTGCGCTGTTATTCGCAGTGCAGATGCAAAAGCATAGCTCGCTGAAAATGCTATCGGCGCTTTTGCCGTTTTCCTTGAACTCGGCAGTGCGTTTTTTGACAAGTCTGCCTATGTCGCTTTGCTTTAGCGTTTCTATTTCGTCCAGTAAATCGCGCATTTTTGATAAGTTGTTTTTCAGAAGACAAAAAAGACTTTTTATGGTTTCATGGTCAAAGCTAGGTGTTTCAATTTTAAACTAATAATGAACAGCGTTGATGACATAAAGAAGCTTGTGGAGACCAAATTTGCATGCGTGCAGGTGGCCCCGTCCATCAAGACTGCGCTTGGTGAAGCCTTTGGCATGCCAACGGGTGAGTGGGTCGGTGGCCGGCTTGTAGCAGCCCTCCACCAGCTTGGCTTTAAGAGAGTCTTTGAGACAGATTTCGGCGCTGAGGTCAGGATAATGGAGGAAGCGGCAGAACTGAAAGAGCGCTTGGAGAAGAACGACAGGCTGCCGATGTTCACCTCCTGCTGCCCGTCATGGGTCGGCATTTGCGTCAAGATGTACCCGGACATTTTGCCATACCTTTCAACCTGCAAGTCGCCGATGGAGATGGTAAGCTCGCTTGCCAAGGACTACCTGGTATATGAGCGCAAGTTCGGGGATGTCAGCATAAGTTCGATCATGCCTTGCTATGCCAAGAAGATGGAGGTAAAAGAAGGCCACACCGACGGTGTTTTAACTGCGATGGAACTGGTGGGCTGGATGAAGGCAAGTGGGGTTAACCTTGCTGACCTCAAGAACGGCTTTTTTGATGCGCCATTTGGCATGAGCTCTTCGGCCGGCACAATCTATGCTTCCACCGGAGGTGTTGCAGAGGCGACACTTAGGACTTTCTCTGCACTTTATGGGGGATGGTGCCCGGGAATGCACCTCTACCGCGAGGAGATAATCGCCGATGGCGTCCGCGAGGTCAAATTAAAGTGCGGAGAATACCGGCTAAAGGTCGCCCTTGTAGAGGGGCCAAGCGGCATAAGCAACTTCTGCAAGGCCTTTCGCGAGGGCAAGAACAGGGATTACCACATGGTCGAGATGATGAACTGCCACGGCGGGTGCGTGGGCGGGAACGGCATGCCAAACGCCGGGAAGGACGAATTCATCCAAAAGAGGATCGGGGCGCTCAGGAAGCACGATGACAATGCCGTCCTTACAAGCGCTCATGAAAACCCGCTTGTGAAAGAGCTTTATAAGAATTATCTGGGCAAGCCTTATGGGGCGAAAGCCAAAAAAATACTGCACATAGATGATTTTAATGCAGTATTCGGATAAGTAGGTGAATAGTGCAGTATTTGGATAAGTAGGTGAATAGTGCAGTATTTGGATAAGTAGGTGAAGATGGGACAAACCGTGGAGAGGGATATTGAAGTTGAGAGATATACAGGCGTGTTTGCACATGAAACGATTAAGTTGTACCTTTACTTCTTTGTAGGCTTCCTTGTGCCATTCTCGCTTGGCCACCCGCAGTACCTAGTCGGCACGGTAGTGAACGCCACACTCATACTTGCAGCTATTGAGATGGGACTTTCCAGAAAGACTCTTCCGTTGCTATTCGCTCCCAGTTTGGGCGTCCTTGCGCGCGGAATCATTTTCGGCCCGCTAACGCCGTTTTTGTTGATAATGCTGCCGTTTATATGGATCGGCAACGCGTTACTGGTTTTTGTGATTTCGCAACTATACCAAAACAAGAAAAAGAATTATGGCATAGCACTGGGAACAGCGGCAGGAGTCAAAACGGGTTTTTTGTTCTCGGCTGCCTTTGCATTAGTTTCATTCTCAATACTACCGCCGTTATTCCTGGCGACTATGGGACTTGACCAGCTGTTGACTGCAGTAGCCGGGGGTTTGCTGGCCATCGGGTTGCATAAGGCAGGAATCACAAAACTTTGTTTCTGAAGGTCAAAACTCCGCTTTATAAAGCCCATTTTTCTAATTTTATCGAATTCTGCTATGCTTAAATGAGGCTGTCCAACAATTACCCACAGGTCTGTAGCGTAACCAAGAAATTAGTGCCT
>CAYSUP010000013.1:0-9889 GCA_964434205.1 uncultured archaeon
GTATAAGTTGCATTATCCGTTTTGTTATTTGCAGAAACGATTAGAGTATATGACTTGCTGCCTTCCGGGGCGCTAACGTTCCACCAAACCTGCTCCCGGTCTCCTGAGTCGCCTTTATCGTCAAGTTCCAAAGTCCGTGAGTTTGTGCCGCTGACTTGAATATCCGGCGAAGCGAGCTCAATCTGGATCGTTTGTGGGGATTGCGCCACATTCCTTAAGTCAACGCCCACCTGCGAGACCTGCCCGGCGGGCAACGGCCCGACGCTAAGCATCCCATTCAAAATCGCGAAGACCACGATAAAAAGCGGGAATGTGATGAACATCGTCTTCATCCGCAATTTGAAGTTCTGGCTCATAAGGCCCATGAGCTCCTTATTGGCATCCATCATGGCCTTTGTGTTCTTTTCCTTCTGGAACTTCTTGATCTCCTTTTGCTTCTTTCGTATGGAGAGTTCGACTGCCATCGCCTTCTCGCGGTCATGCATCATGAACTCTGCGCCTAAGCCGATGAAGAAGAGCCCTGCGGCGATTCCGGGTATCAAAAGTTCCCAGGTCATTATTGTTTGCGTATTACACTACTTTGCGTATAAAGTTAGAGTGATTGTGTATAAAGTTAGAGTGATTAGGAGAATATGTGCGATATCTTCTTGCCGGCTTCCTCGACACGGCCTTCCTCGTTTGTCACTATGAGGACTGTTGAGTTTGTCAGGTCGGCATAGACGGCTGCAAAGGCGCGGTTCATCATCTGGTGCTGTTCTATGTCTTCTATAGTGTCCGGGTCCCTTGCTCTTGTGGCGTCTTTGTTTCTGCGAGCGTATATGTCCTTTGGATTTGACTCGACAATAACAATTGAATCGGGTGAGAGCGCCCTTAACACGCTCTCCGGAAGTCCGGGCATGTAGCCGCGCGGGGTCTTGATAGATGCATGAGTGTCGACTATGCAATTGCCCTCGCGCGAGTTCTTGAATATCCGCTCGGCGGCCTTCTGCTGGAGGGTTATTTGGGTATGGCGCGGAAGCTTTCTCATCTCATCCCTGTCCTTGACAAGGCCTTCCTTGCTTGCCTCTGCAAACATGTAGTCACCGAAGTTAAGCTTCTTCAGCTCCACATGCTTTGCAGCAGCGTCCAAGACCGTGGTCTTTCCGACACCCGGAATCCCAAGTATGACACAAAGCATTTTGTACCTGTTTAACCTGAACTATTTTTATCCTGATTTGGTTGATTTGGATTATTTGCCGCCCATGAATTTCCGCAACGCAGGCGAGAGCTCATTCATCTGCTCCTTCTTTATGTCCTCATACATGCGGTATAATATGCCGACTGTAAGTAATATTCCGGTTCCGGTTCCCAGAGCGCCTGTAAGGTCTGCCGTGACGGCCACAAAGCCGACAAATACCGAGGATACGACAGTCAACTGGGGTATATACCGTTCAAGCACCTTTTGTATCACCCGTTTGTCGGCCCTAAACCCGGGTATCTGAAGGCCCGACTGCTCCATCTGGTTTGCAACAGTCTCTGGATCCATGGATGACATCATCACCCAGAAGACACCAAAAAGGACACATATGGATAGGAAAATGATGATGTACACTATCATGTGGAGCAAGACGGACGGCTGCGAGAGCATCGTTATCCCTTCTGGGCTTAAGATACCATTGCTGCGGCCAAGCTCACCGGGGGTTATAAGGTAACCGATACCACCCTGTTCAAGATTTTGTATTATCTGCCCTTGCTGGACTTGCCCCAATATCGGGGCTCCCATGCCCTGGAATATTCCGGCAAATATCACTACGTTTGCCAGCACAGCTGACGCTAGTATAACAGGTATGTTGGAAGTGTAGAAGAACTTTAGCGGATACCTGGCTCCTATGCCGAAGCGCCCGTATGACAGGGGTATCTCTATTTTAAGCGACTCAAGGTAGGCTACTATGATAAAGATAGCAACCGTCATTAAAACTGGCCAAAGGACTGTAAAATCAAGGATACCGTTTGAAATCAGTGAGAAGAACAGTATTACCTTGCCGGTGTTCTGGTAGGGGTTGAATGCCCCGTTCATTATGCTTTGCGAGACGCCTGCTGCGATGAATAAGCCAATACCGCTGCCTATGCCCCACTTTGAGACTATCTCGTCGAGGAACATGAGAAGTATCGATGCAATTGCTATCTGGAATGTGACAAAAAGTATCAACCCGAAGTCGCCCGGGACGTCTAACGGTATTGCACCTATGCTGACAAATGCATACGCTTCAAACACTGCAACAAGTATTGTCAACAGCTTTTGTGTACCCTGAAAAACTGCCCTGTCGTTTGGATTCTTCAAATCCAGGTTTATCATCTTTGCGCCGACAAGCAGCTGGAGTATGATGGACGCGGTAACTATCGGGCCGATACCTACGGACATTAAGGTACCTAATTGTGAGGCAAAAACTATTTGCATTACGCCTAAATTGGATTGATTTAACGGAGCAGCGCCTAGAGGCTCTATCTGGCCCATTACTAAGAATAAAATTAGGGCTATGCCGACCCATATCAACTTCTCCTTGAGGCTGACGTGCTTATCAGGTGGCTTTATCTCCGGGAAGTGCCTGTATAAAGGCTCCAGCTTGTTCAGTATCGACGCCATGTAAAAGATTAAGTGGAAATATTAAGTGGAAATACTCTTTATTCCTTGACAGAATGCTTAACTTCTTTAGCTGAGGGCTTAACCTCTTTAGCAGAAGGCTTAACCTCGCTAGCGGAGGGTTTAACCTCTTTAGCGGAGGGCTTAACCTCTTCGCCCAAAGCCTTGCCCCCGGCCACCTCAATCTTCTTTTTAGCTGACTCTGAGAAGGAAGAAGCTGAAATCTCGATCTTGTGGGTCAGACTGCCTGAGCCAAGGACCTTGTCATAGCCGAGCTTTGAAATGTCAACTGAGTATCCGCCCGTAGTTTTCTTTGCCTTGCCCTCGGCTGCCCATTTCTCGATGCGGATATCGATGTCGTCGAGGTTTATGGCCTTTACCTTTATCTGGAGACTTGACGGGCGGTTGAAACCTGTCTTCCCTAAAGCCTTCTCGGTTAAAAATGACTCTTTCTGCTTGTGCGTCCATGAGCCGGCGTTGCCCCTGCCGCCGCGCGAACCTGCGCCACGGTGCTTCTTTGCACAGCCATAGCCGCAACTCCTAGTTCCAAGCTTCTTATGTATCTTCCTATTTTTTTGAGCCATCTTTCAAGCCTGCCATACTGGACAGTAGAACATTGATCTCTTTTCCTCGGTAGCCTAGAGCGCCCCCAAGCTTCAAGTGCTTTTTTATGCCGCCCCGCTCGTAACCCTTTGAAGGCGGGTGAAGCGCAAAATACGGCTTTATGCCGGCTTCCTTAAAGGTTGTTTCACCTGCCGTGAATTTCTTTACAAAATCGCTAGCCTC
The DNA here is from genome assembly GCA_964434205.1 of uncultured archaeon. Classification (GTDB taxonomy): domain Archaea; phylum Altiarchaeota; class Altiarchaeia; order JAFGQM01; family JAFGQM01; genus JBFYKJ01. Next base: position 3,407 of record CAYSUP010000013.1, read on the forward strand.
TTTTTTCTCAATGCGGGCACCTGCAGCTTTTCGCCCCCACTTCTCGGCTATTGCCGCAAAAACCGGCTCATCTATCTCGCCCCAGGTTATGTAATCCTTTACTTTCTTCACCATGCCCATGAAAGTGGGCGTGCCATTGATTACAACAGCATGATTGACTCTTGTCAGGTTCAGCATCTCCAGAGTGTCAGCTATGGTGCCCCTGACATGCACGCGGCCCCTGAGCCTCACAAGCGCAATCTTCTTAATTTCCGCTTTTTTCTTATCTTCAGCCATTATAGGGATTGTGGATTATTCGTTATGCTTTCATTCATTCCTTGCGCGATTGCTTTTTCTTTGAAACCTCTGTCTTGACTTTTGAGGCTTTCTTAAGCGCGTCGTATACTGCAAACGCCTGGTTCACAACTGTCCTGCTGTGCCCTTTGTTAAACTCCCAGACGTCTTTGATCCCTGCAAACTCGAGCACTTTCTTTGAGTTTTCACCGACTACCAGGCCGACTCCCCTTGGCGCCGGCTTTAGGGTTATCTGCACTGAACCCCTCCTGCCCATGACTTTGAACGGCACTGTGTGGGGCTCTCCGCATCCGCATTCCCATGAAGCGCATCCCCTGGGGACCTCGATTATGTTCGTCTTTGCCCTGTTTATAGCCTTCTTTATCGTCGGGCCGGCCTCAACACCCTTGGCAAGTCCAACACCAACGTGGCCGTTCTTGTCGCCGACTGCTGCAAGTATGCTAAATTTCATCCTTCTGCCGCTCCTAAGAGTCCTTTGGACTCTCCGAACGTGGATGACTTCTTCGCTAAGGCCCGGAAGCAGCTTGTTCACGATGCCGACTTCCATTATAGTCATTCCTGATCGCAATATCTGGTCTATGTCGGTTATCTCGCCATTGAAGACTTTTTTACCCAGAGTGGTCGCTGGCACCCAGACTTCCTGCTCTTCATCGTCGTAGAGCCTTCTTCCGGCACCCTCTAATTTTTTACCCGCATCATCTGCAACGACGGCTTTGGCCACTTCAGGCTCAGCTACGACTGCTTCTAGCTCGGACGCCTCGGCGGCTTTTGGACTTATGTCAGCTTCGCCCTTAATAGCCCCCTTTGGCTCTGCTGCCTTTGCTTCTTTGACCTTTTTGACCTTTGTCTCTTCAGACTCGACTGTTTTCTTCTCCTCGGTCATTTTTACATTGAATCAATCTTCTTTTTCAGCTCAGAAAACTGGGCCTTTATCTTGTCGTTTATGTGAGCGCCTTCTATCCGGTCCTTTGAAGGCAATACCGATTCATCGTGCGGTATCTCGATTCCTGCATCAATTGCACCCTTCAGGGCTGCGAACAGGTTTGAGCCCTTGACAACGCTCCTAAGTCCCACATCCAGTATGGCCTTGCTTACTTTGGCTTTCTTTGCTTTTTTGCCGCATAGGTAACCTGTCAAGTAGCATGAGGGGGCATTTGACCTTGCAGTCTTCCAGCCCAGCTTCTGAAGCTCTTTTGAGGAGCCGGACGCGAGCACCTTGTCGCCGGCTTCGCCGTGGACTATGATCTGGCAGGTGACATTCTTGTTTGAGATACGAACGACAAGTCGTTCACCTCGTGACTTGACGAGAGCAAGCCTTGTCTTGTAGTTGGTTTTCAACTCGCGTTCCCTTCGGAACTTAACCTTTTCTTTTGGACCTTGAGCCATCTTATTTCTTTATAGTTTTAAGCACGCCGTCAGTCCTCATGGACTCCTTCATCTGCTTGAGCGTGGCGTAGCTGCCGCCCTTTACCCTTAAGTAATACTTTCTGTATGCGCGCGCATCGATTATCTTCTTCTCTAAGATGCCCTTTAGGAAACTTCGCTGTGACCGAACCTTCTCCATCCACTTGACTTTTGAAGATTTCCTGCTGCTCTTTGTGCCCTTGCGCTTGCCGTGGCCTATGCCCTTTCGCTTCTTCTTTAGGACTTCCCACCGCTTTGCCCTTGCACGTGTCTGTTTCTTGGCAGGCTTCTCTTGTATTAAGCCCTGCTCGATGAGGCCGCGGACGTCTTCGCGCGTCATTGCCTGGGCGACATCCGTGGCAGCCTCTGGGTTGACCCATACTCGGGTCTCGCCTATGCCAAGAACGCCTGCCGCAATCCGCTTTTGAGTTTTTAGGTTGCTCATCTTTTATCGTTAATTTTTATTTCTTGTTTTATCTTTTATTCGTTATTCACGATTTGTTCATTATTCTGGATTTGTTCAATATTCTTGAATTGTTCAATATTCCTGATTTATTCATTATTCCTTGAAATTTAATATCTGTATTTTCTTTTCCTGCGCAACCTTTTGTATCTCGGCGCGCTTCTTCTTTCCGACTGTGGATGCGATTACTATCGCCTGCTTTTTGCTGTCGACCCCGCTTAAGCCTGAAGTGTTAAAGACGCGAACAGGCAGGTACCCCGTCCTGTGAAGGCCTTTGACCTTTTGGGGAGTCATATACCCGCTGTTTGGGACCGGCGGCTTTGCCTTTTCGCGCTTCCTCTGGCCAGAGTCGATTCCCTGCGACCTTCGCCATGCGTCAGGCACCCTCACCTTCTTTCCCGTATTGTGCCGCCTGAACTTGCCCTTCTTTTTCTCAAGGCGCGACTTTTCGCGGGACATCTTTACTGCCTCCGGTGACCGTGATATCTTATAGGAAGACTTTTTCTTCTCCTTCTTCGCCTTCTTCTCTGACTTTGGCCTCTTCTCCGGCGTGGCCTTGCCGGTCTTCAGTTTTGAGTCGTCAGTCTTCTTTGACTCATGAGCCTCTTTCTTCGCTATTTCCTTTTGCACTTTTTCTTCAGCCATTGTTGAGATTTATTTGAGTGACTTCCCGTCCTTTTCTATTATGTATATACCATCCTGGAAAACCCGTCTGTCCCTGCCCCTGACACGGCAGAGCTGCTCTATCTGCGCAGCGCACAGGCCAACGCGTTCCTTATTAACGCCAGTGAGTGTTACATCAGGGCCTTTGATCTGGATTGTCACGCCATCGACTATCTTCATTGACCTGACTTTCTTCTCGCCAAGGAAATTCTCGACGTTCAGTGTAGTCCCGGCGACTTTGATTGTCATTGGGAAGTGTGCGTACACCGCCTTCATCTTGTAGGTGACTCCCTTTTCAACGCCGACTATCATGTTCTTTATGTGGCCGACTATCGTCCCGACGTCTGCACGGTCGACCTTTCTTGGAGAGTTAGTTAAAACGGTTATTGTGCCGTCATCTTTTTTTATCTCAACGTGCTTTGCCCTAAAGACCCTCGAGTACTCGCGGCCCTTGCCTTTGACTGATACTTCAAGGCCCTTCACTTCGACCTGCACGTCGCTTGGAATTGTGTATTTTGCCGAGTACATCTTAGTATACGTATGCAATGAGCCTTCCGCCAAGGCCCTTTTTCTTTGAGTCTATGTGGGTCATAAGGCCCTGTGACGTTGAGACCATAAGGACACCAAAGTCCCTGGCCGGCAGGTACCTCTGCTCCCATTTCTCGTAGTCCTCCCGCTTGACTGCGAATCTCGGCTTTATTGCGCCGCACTTGTTTATCTTGTGGAGAAGCACTATGCGGAATTTGCCGCCCTTGCGGTTGTCAATGAATTCGAACTCGCTTATGTAGCCTAACTGCTGCATGATCTTAAGCACGCCCTTCAAAAGCTTGGATGTGGGCTCTACTACTACCTCTGACTTTCCCACGGACTCCGCGTTCTTTATCGCAACCAGCGTGTCATTTATAATGTCGCGTTTCATCTTTACTTGTATTTCTCAAATCCAAGATCGCGGGCAACTTCCCTGAAGCACTGCCTGCAGACTACCAGGTTATACTTCTTTATGAGAGCCTGCTTTCTTCCGCAAATCCTGCATTTAGCCGTCTTAGCCATTTTCTATAGTCACTCCAAACTCTTTTTTCATGAACGCTATCGCCTCGTCCTTTTTCAGGAGGTGCGCCTTTCCGACCGCGGCTTTCTTTGTCCTTCGCCTCTTGACCCTGTATCCCGGGCGCTCTATAGTCACTGAAACCTGAAGCCCCATTGTACCTATGTCCGGGTCATACTTGACGCCGTCGTAAAAGACATACTGCTCTACACCGAATGTCAGATTGCCTAGATCATCAAAGTTGCCTTCTTTCAAGATCTTTTCCACCGCCCCCAGGGAGCGGATAAGGAAATCCCGGGCATCTTTGCCCCTCAAAGTGGCTTTTGCACCAATTGGCAGGCCAAGCCTTAAGCCCCATGCGGGTATCTTATGCTTTGAGTAAGTGGAAACGGGCTTTCTGCCTGTCAGTTTTGCTATCAGTTTTTTTGCAGGCTCAAGCCTCTCGCCGGACGAGCCTACGCCTATGTTGACCACTACCTTGGTTATGCAAGGCTTTCTCATCGGCTTTTCAGCCCAAGTCTTTTCGTAGTCAGCCATTTCAGTTTTTGTTGCCGTTTTTGATTATCGTATATTGAGTTTCGTATGTTAAGTCCTGTCTATATGCATTACAGCTTATCGCCGATTATGTAGATGTAATCAGTGTTTGTCAGCACGGTCTCGCCGCCGCAGTCAAGTGTCGTCAGGCTCTTTAGGTTCAGGTCGCTCTTGCTGATACCGGTTATCTTGCCCTTCTTTCCGGCGTGCCTGCCCTTTGAGACCATTGCGATCTTGCCCGCTTCAAGGGGCATGAACTCTGTTATCTTGCCTTCAGGGAGCTTAATCACTATTGTCCCACCCACCGCGTATTTCTTTGAGTCCTTGGCATCAACAAGTATGTTCTTGCCGTCATATAGGTTAAGCTGTAGCTTGCCGCCCTTTATGATCGTCTTGCCGACTAATTTGCATAGCTTGTGCTCTACCTTTTTCTTGTCTATCTCCTGCGGTATCAGGCGCGCGTGGCTGTCAACAAGCATCAAGTAATCTTTTTCTATATCGGGCATAGACACCACATCAAACAGCCCCAGGGGGAATGTATCGTCCTTTATCCTTCGCCCGTCAACAAGGACCTGCCTCTCATTGAGTATGTATTTTATTTCCTTCCGGTTTTCGGCAAGGCCCAGGTATTCCCTTATCAATACGCCAAGCGGTACGCACTCGCTTGCCTTGTGCGGCCCGGGGGCAGGCGTAATCGTTAAAACCTTCTCTTTCTTCGGAGCTTTCGTTGATCTTGACGCTACCAGTGTTTTTAAGTGGGTCATTTCTCAGCAATCCAATCCTTTTTAACTTTTTCTTCTATGCCTTTTTCTGAAACCTTGATCTCTTTTTTCTCGTCACCCTCTTTTTCGGCCTTCGCTTCTTCTTTCTGCTCTTTTGCTGCCTTCTTCTCGGCCTCTGCCTTTTTTGCAGCCTCTTCCTTTGCCTTTCTTTCCTCTTCGGCCTTCTTCATGCGAGCTTCCTCTTTCTTGACTTCCTCGTCAATGACCGTCGTTCCTACTTTCCTGGCAAGAACCTTCTGCCTGCCCTTGTCGCGTATGTCAATGTCGATGATGACTAGGGTCGACGGCCGAACTGCCCTTAAGACCTCTGTGCCGTCGCGCTTCTTGACAATGACCTTGTCGACATATACCTTTTTTTCTGCAAGATCGACCTTCATCACTTCACCCTCGACACCCTTGAAGTCGCCGCACGTTACCTTTACCTTGTCGCCCTTCCTGACTGCGATGCTGCGCCTCTTGAACTTGGCCCTCAGCTCCTTGCTAAGCGAGGCGACTATCACCTTTCGCTTCTGGTGAAGCTTAAGCGTGAAAAGCCTCTTTCTCTGCTTCCTCGCCTGCTTCGTCTTTGTCGCCATTTGAATGTGATTTGTTTTTGCTTGCAATTGTGGATTAAACGACTATCTTAGCGCTTCCGCCGATGAGCTTCCACTTTTCAAGGACCTCTTTTGCAACCGGCCCTTTTATCTCAGTCCCTTTTGGCTTGCCGTCGTCATCAACGATTATGCATGCATTGTCTGCGAACTTTATCCTAGTGCCATCGGCCCTCTTATACTCCTTCTTCTGCCTGATTATGATGGCCTTGAGAACCTGGTGCATTATTTCCGGCTTCCCCTTCTTTGCAGTCCCTATTACAAAGTCGCCGACTCCGGCTGTAGGCGTCCGTTTGCGGACACCCCTGTAACCCTTAAGTGTGATTATGCGGAACGTCTTTGCACCAGTGTTGTCGGCTACGACGAGCTCTGCCCCCAGCGGGAGATTCCGTGAGACTTTTGATGCCAGTCCTTGCATTTTAGTTTTTTAGTTGATCGAGGTTAAACGATTGACATTTAAGCGATTTTTTGGTTATTTCTTTTGGTTATTTCTTTGAGGGTTATTTCTTTGAGGGTTATTTCTTTGATTTCTTGGGCTTTGACTCTTTCTTCTCATTATCCTTCTTCTCTAACTTTTCGATGACTATGAAATGGACCGTCTTTGAAAGCGGGCGGCACTCTGCAATCTTCACCTTGTCGCCGGCCTTTGCATTGATCTCTGGCGGGTTTCTTGCTTTTATGATCATGTGGCGCCGCTTCATCCTATCA
>CAYSUP010000014.1:0-9127 GCA_964434205.1 uncultured archaeon
ACATGATAGTGCGCGGGTTTTTCGCCTGCAAATACTGCAAGCAGAGAGAACTGGGCTGCCCTGCCGAGAGGATTTTTTCCAAAAAGAAATGAGCCGGATCCCGGAAAAGCTTTCAGGCGGTGACGTGCGCTCGACAGGCCGACCTAATCCACTAACACGGCATGAAAGACCCGAAGCTTAAGCCAATAAAACCGGGGCTTTACGCCCCGTACATCTTCTGCAGTCCAGTTATGTCAGGCTGCTCGAGCGTCCTTTTGCTTATCTCGCCCTCGCTTGAATAGCCATACATAGTAACTGCGGTGCACAAAGACGTGTATAGGTCGCTGAGGCCGACCGCATGGCCGAGCTCGTGAGTCGCAATGTTCTGCAGGTCCATCTTTGAGGGATCGCTACTGGCGTCGCCCCATGCGAACTGGGTGTTATAAAGCTGGTCAAACTCGACTATCTGCTTTGTCCTTTTATTCATCCAAACAGACGTTACTGCGATAACGCCGTTGCTTGGGTAATTGCCGAATGCTATCGCGTTTTTGCCGTCACTAACGCCGTATTGTGCTGTGTAGTCAACAGTATAATTCGCGGCGAAAAGTTCCTTTGTGGTGGCTGCGTCCCAAGTCTCAGCAGACGCGGATACCGCAGAAAGTATGAAGTCCTCTGAAAGGCCCTGCTGATTGCTTGGGTTTATTGCATAGCTAACCGGCGTGCCGATCCACTTCACGCCCATCAATTTGTAGCAGTTGTCGGTCTTGGCGCCACCACCGCCGCCCTTTGCCTTGAAATAGTGTATAAAGTCCATCCTTTCTATGTCCTTGTCCTTCCCATTGGCCTGTGAAAGACCTGAAGCCATCACAGCCACTGAGCATATCAACGCCACCGACACCAGAATTGCAGAATATCTTGCTTTCATTTTGCTACACCAGTCAAGTTATCGCAGTGGCATATTTAAACACACGTTTTTATCAAAAAACGCCTTAATTTACTGCAATGAAAGCAATACTTGTCGTGATGGACGGCCTTGGCGACCGGCCTATCAAAGAATTTGGAAACAAGACCCCGCTTGAGGCTGCAACCCGGCCGAACATGAACAAGCTTGCTGAGAGGGGCATAACCGGGATCATGGAAACTATAGGCCCCGGAATAACCCCGGGCAGCGATGTTGCCCATCTTGCAATATTTGGCCTTGACCCTAAGGAGCACTACCATGGCCGCGGGCCTATTGAAGCATGCGGCGCCGGTATAAAGCTCAGGCACGGTGATATAGCATTAAGGGGCAATGCAGGAACTGTCGATGAGAAGATGATAGTCAAGGACAGGCGGGCCGGAAGGATCGACAGCACTGCAGAGCTTTGCAAGGAGATAGACGGGATGAAAATTGACGGTATAGAGATCATACTCAAGCCTGGGGCATGGTACAGGGCTGCTCTCGTTTTGCGAGGTGAAGGCCTAAGTGACAAGGTCACCGGCAATGATGGGAAGGATGTGAACATACCGATTCTGCAAGTCAAACCGACGGATAACTCAAGGGAGGCCAAAAAGACTGCGGACATCCTCAACAAGCTGACAAAGATAACCTACGAGAAATGGAAAAGCCACCCGTATAACCAAAAAAGGGCCAAGGAGGGAAAGCTTCCGGGCAATGTTTTGCTATTTAGGGCTGCAGGCCAGTATGTGCCAGTGCCTACTCTTGAGGAGCGTTATCATATAAAGAGCGCATGCATCTCCGGGGGCGGCCTGTACAATGGCATTGGGACGTTCCTTGGCATGGACATCATACACGTACCCGGCGCAACCGGCAGTTACACTTCAGACTTTAACGCGAAGACAAAAAAGGCGATGGAGATAATAAAGGATTACGACTTTGTCTTTGTCCATATGAAACCTACCGACTCTGCGGGCGAAGACGGCAATCCAAAGCTCAAGAAAGAGATGATAGAGAAGATGGATACTGCGATTGGTGGACTATTAAAATTCGACGGGCTGGTGATACTTACAGCAGACCACACAACACCCTGTGAGAAAAAGGACCACTCTTATGAGCCCGTGCCCGTGGTAATATCGGGCCCGGGGGTGCGAACGGACGATGTTAAAGAATACGGGGAAAGATCGTGCGTTGGGGGCGGGCTTTGCAAGATAAAAGGTCTTGATCTCATGCCCATAATAACGAACCATATGGGATTCTCGAAAAAATACGGCGCTTGAAGTTCTTTTTAGAATTGAGGATTATGACTATTTGAATTAAGTTACGACTATTTGTTTTTAGGATCAGTTCACAGTTATCCTAAAGCTGTAGGTGGTGGCGACTTTTGTCCCAAGGCCGGTCGTTGGATTCCACCTCATCGGGTGAACGAACACCTTGTTTCCCACTATCTCATAGAAATCATCAGGGACTAGCTTGTTTGGCTCTTGTATATTCAATATCTTGAAGGTCCTTAGTTCCTCATCCGGCCAATTGGCTACTGTCATGCCGGCGAGTTCTATATCACCTATCCTCTTGCCTGAAGTGGATGCGCGGGACTTTACACTGGAGGCATCGGTTGCTATGAGTTCGCCCTTGCTTATGCTCAGGGTTATCGCTATCTCTGGGCCCGTCCATACGCAATCTGCGCCTTCTTGCTGCTCCTTTATGCAATTTCCACCGTTCCAGCCGTCAATACTGGCATCCGGGACGGATATTGCATAAATGTCAACACCGGTCTTATCCGCCTTAAAGCCCGCTATTCCGATATCAAGAAGGTATGTGCCGGGCGTTGCCTGATAAAGCTGGAAATAGGTCATGGCCGTATCTGCGTTCGGGGGCAGGCCGTATTTGTCCGAATACCACCGGTCACCTACGCCAAATGATGTCCTGAACTTGAACTTGTCACTGACGTCGAGAATTATATTCAGTTCTACTTCAACATTTTTGGTCTTTTCATTGTTGCTTTCGCTTGCCTCGTCCACCTTGTTTTTTGGGTCTGCGGAGGCCCGTATGATGCGTTGCCCGATTTCTGTTTCTTTGGGTGTCCAGTTCACAGAGATGCTGTGGCTTTCGCCGGCAGTGAAATTCTCTATCACTTCTTCTTTTAGCAGAACATTGCTTGCGTAGAGCTGTAGCGCAACATCGGTGGCATTGGACTTGCCAATGTTCTCAAAAACCGCAACGATTTCCACCGGCTCGCCAGTAAGCACCGCATCTTTGCTTAATGAAAGGGTTTTGACTGCAATATCCGGCTTTTCAACTATGATTATCGGCGTTTGGTTTGTCCCATTAAGAGTGTTGTTAATTGTGTTGTTGACCGGCTTTTGCGCTACCGGTGCTTTGTTACTGCCCCAGACAGATAACTCAAACGCTATAACGGCGATTGCAATTACTGCTATTACAAGTATTATCACGCGATCGTTCTTTAGGCCCTGACGGCCGTCAGCTTTTCTTGGGATTATGAGACGCTTTTCGTGGGACATTAGCGGCCTTGAGGGAACTTGCGGGGAATGCCCCCGTTCTGTCCGGCCACCGGGCAACTTGGCTGAACCGACAAGCGCAGAAATCTTGGAGACTACCTTTGTCACAGGCGACTCGCCTCTTTCGGTTCTTTTGTGTATGTTCCTCAAGCTCATCTTAATCAAGGACTTTTGCAAACAATATTGCAACGAGTATGAAAACCGGGAGCCATAGTATCAACGCGCTTCCAGAGCGCACCGCATATAACGCATATGCTTCGCCAAGTATGAAAACCGCCACTAGGAAGATTATCGAGGTGATGACTGCGGTCTTTACAAACTTCCCAATCTGCTTGGATAGATTGTCCTGCTTTTTTTCGGATGATTTCGAATCCGGCTTTTGGCCGGAACTGCCTGATGCCATATATCCCTTCCTCCGGCTATAGTTGAAAATAAAGACTTAAAAGCGGATGTTCGCTATAAAAATACAGTGCCCGACATAGGTTTTTATAGGAGTAAGCGTTAAGATATGCAATAGCAAGCACAAACAGGGGTTCGGCAAGGCTCTTTTTGGCGAAAGCCAATGCTTTGGGAATGCTGTGCTCGCAAATTGCGGGAACTAAACTCCTGCTAAAAACCTCTATGGGTGAATCAAAAATGGCAGATGAAAAAAAATATTATGTCTTGAGAAAAGGCAACAAGGACACCGACCACGTATATACGGGCAAAGGGCCACACCAGGCCGCTTTGAAAGCTGCAACCGACGGTTACACTGACATAGAACTCAGGGAAAGGGGCGGCAAGAAGAAGAACGGCATGGTAAAAGTCCACGTCTTTAAGGGCAAGAGAGTCAAGGTCGACTCACCTGCTGACAGGCCATCCTGGCTACCTGCGAAGGTATGGAAGCCAAAGGTCTCAAAGCAAGGGATAAAGTGGGCTAAGGGATAAACCCCTAATTGGCCCTTCGGGGCCAAGTTTTTTATTTTTAATCCTTTTTCTTCTAACTTTTCTCTCCCCTATAACCATTGTACAGCTCCGCCTTCTGAGGGTCTAGTCTGCTTTCCAGGGAGAAAATTTGCTGATAGAGTACATAACCTTCCTCCTGCTTGGGATACTTGCAGGCGTAGCTGCCGGCCTCTTGCCGGGCCTTCACATAAACAACATCGGCACCATGACACTCCCGCTCATGGCAGCACTTGGCATCGATGCAATCTCATTTGCTATTTTTTTGACAGCGATGGCAACATCGCAAAGTTTCCTTAATTTCATACCCTCGATATTCCTTGGCGCCCCGGATGAAGGGACTGTGCTGTCGCTCTTGCCCACGCATAAAATGCTTTTGAAAGGCCGCGGAAGGGAAGCAGTCAAGCTGACAGCTGATGCAAGCCTCTATGGCGTTGTGTTATCACTTGCATTCCTGCCCTTGTGCTTTGTCTTGGTCCCTATTGCATATTCATCAGCAAGGCTGCTTGTCTTGCCGCTGCTCTCTTTTGCTATCCTCTTCCTGATAATACGGGAGAGGGAAACTGAAAAAATCCTGTGGGCGTCGGCCACATTTCTAATCTCCGGATACCTCGGTTATACATGCCTTAATATAACATCTCTTTCAACATCGCAGGTTTTCCTGCCGATGTTCTCGGGCCTCTTTGGCATCGGGACGCTCATCACCGGGATACAATCGAAACAAAAGTCTTATCCGCAAGACAGCGAGTCAAAAATAGGGATATCCGAAAAAAGCGTGTGGAGAAACTCGCTCCTGGGTACGCTAGGCGGCTTTATAGTGGGCCTTCTTCCTGCGATGTCGCCATCCCAGATAGGCATATTCTTTCAGGAGATTGCTGCATTTAAGGAAAAGGCAAAGGAGGCGCTTGAGGAAATCAAAGTCAGGCAGTTCATAGTTATGATAGCTTCCCTGAACACTGCTGATTCATTGTTTTCCATATTCGGCATATATCTGATGGGAAACCCAAGGAGCGGCATAAGCGTCATTTTACAGGACCTTTTTGGCAATATGAGCGTTGGCCTCCTTGCCTTGCTCTGCTGCGTGATGCTGATTTCGGGGATAATCACTTACAAAATACATATAGCCATAGGCTACCAATTTGCCAAAGTCGCAGGAAGGGTGGATTTCAAAAAGCTCTCTTTCGGGGCGCTAATCTTTGTCATTGGCATGGTCTTTGCCATGAGCGGACCTTTTGGCCTTTTAATAGCTGCGGTCTCGACAGCCGTCGGGCTTGTGCCTGCGCTCATCGGAGTCTCGCGCACGCATTGCATGGGATGTCTCCTTCTGCCAACACTATTGTTCTTTGCCGGGTTTTGAATCTGAATCTGCCTTTAAATTCTATCATCCCTAAATTTAGCATGGAAAACCAGATGATAAGGAACATACAGCAGAATATATCTTCTGCATCACTTCGGCCAGTGTACGCCGATGAGATAGTGATCGCCCATACTATCAAGAGCAACAAGGAGAAGGACAAAAAAAAGGTGGATAAGGAGGCGCACCTGCATTTAGTCTTCGTTGATATGGTCACCCAAAGGCCGGTTGACAAGGTGGTCATCTCCCATATAACTGCTAAAGGACTTTATACGGCATTGGGCGACACCCTTAGCAAGCTGGACAAGGAATTGAAGAACAACAAGGTCGAGAAAGCTGAAAAAATAGAAACAGATTATATTAGGTAGAAGTTGATTGTAATTAGGTAGAAGTTGATTGTATAGAGAACTTTGCAAAATTAACGGTCTCAACCATATAAATAGCGCCAACTCCTGAACGCATGCTGCGGAGCAGCCGTGCGTTTTTATACCTTGTGCCTAAATTATACACATGGCTTATATCCGGACCAAAATTATCTACGGGAGGCAGTATCGCTACCTCGTGGAGGGAAGATGGGTCGATGGAAAGGTGGTGCAGAAGGTGCTCAAGTACCTTGGGCCCGCCGAGCCGGTCTACAAAGGGAGGAAGAATGGAAAGCCTGACACAATTCGCGCTGAGGGAGAACTATGACAAGGTAAGGAAGCTGCGCCCGAACCTTGAGCAGATGGATAAGTTAATCGACTGGGACGAGTTCCTGAAGCTCTTCCCGGGCAGGAAGACGCTTCGCGGGAGGCCCGCATACGACAGGATAGTCATGGTGAAGACGCTCTTTCTGCAGAACATGTACGGCATAAGCGACGAGGAGATTGAGTTCCAGATAAACGACCGGCTGAGCTTCCGGCAGTTCCTCGGATACCCTGAGACCATCCCGGACTACTCCACTATCTGGCGCTTCCGCGAGTGGCTGACGGAGGAGGGCCTATTGGACTCCATATGGGGGGAGCTCAACCGCCAGATCGAGGCGCGCGGCATAAGGGTGCAGAAGGGAGTAGTACAAGACGCGAGGTTCGTCGAGGCCGACCCAGGAAAGAAGCGCTCAGGGGCGGAGGGCCGCGGAAGAGAAGGCAGGACTAGTAGAAGCAAGGACGGCACGTGGACGAAGAAGAATGGCAAGGCGCACTTCGGCTTCAAGATGCACACAAAGGTTGACAGGGCCACGAAGCTGATAACCGGGCTCGCCGTGACGACCGCGAAGACGCATGACTCCGCTGTCGATCTTGCGAACCCCGACGATATCCTTTATCGCGACAAGGGCTATACGGGCGCCAAGAGCAGGGCGCTTGGGAACGGCAGCATGAAGCGCGGGAACCTGACGCCCGCCGAATGGTGGCGCAACAAACGTATAGCGAAGAAGCGCTGTATAGGCGAGCACCCGTTTGCGACGATACAGCGGTCTTTCAACGGCGGGCGGACGAAGCTGACGACCCTCGGCAGGGTTTGCGTGCAGCAGACGTTTGTGGCAATGGCCTACAATCTCCACCGCCTTCGCTTCCTTGTGCACGGACCCAGCTAGCGGTAGCTTTGTGCGAAGCGAGTGAAACGGGGAGAAATTGAGGAGAAGGCGAGCGAGAATAGAGCGTGGAATGGCGAAATCCGCGCATTTGCCGGATTTCGTGGCAAACGCCTATTTATTCAAAGTTCTCTATACTGAGTCGCCCAAAGATTTTTAACCAATAATGCTCTAATCTAATGTGGACTGCAGGTTTGCAGTCTGCCTCCTACTGGTCGTTCAGCTCTCTAGCGCAGCGGAGCTCAAGCTCGCAGGCGAGTTACACTACAACTCCCTAGAAGTTACGCTACAAAATTCTGCCGACCGCGAGGTCTCATTCTCCCTTAAGCTGCAACTGAAAGAGAAAACGGGCGGCGAGTGGAAGACCCTAGAATTCCTGAAGTGCGGCGTGAACTCGTCAGTTGCCCCTCTTGATTCAAGGGATTTTAACTGCAGCTACAGTTCTCCGGCGAAACCCGGCCAGTACAAGATATACGCTCGCGCGAGCATCATCGGCGGCACATATACTTATAAGGACTTTCTTTTCAACATCAGCAGCAGCGGTTTTGCGCCCGGACAAAAACCAGTTGCCCAGGATTTGCCGGCCAATCCGACAACGCAGGGTTTCAAAGCGGCTGATCAGAAAAAAGACGTTGTCGTCGCAATATTGTCTGCCCCGGAAAAAGTCAAAACCGGTGAAGGGTTCTTTGTTATCGTGAACATAACGGCCAATAAAAGAACGGATTTAGAGATATATTCATACGTTTACTCCGGCAAGGCTTGCTACTCTTTTACCGGCTGGAAGGGCAATTCCAAAAAATACGGGTTTGAAGACGGCGAAAGCAAGATACTGAACCTTTCTGATTCAGTCAGCCACGAGGCATCAAACGGCACATACGCGCTCAAGGTGCGCGCGCGGGAGGGCGCTGGCGACTCGATTAAGGATTACGACGCATCGCGTGAGATAGGCGTAGTCCAAGTGCCCGCCGATCTGTTTAAGGAAATACCAAAGGCATCGTCATATCAAAAAACAAACACTGGCGGCGGTTTGCCAATACACCTGCTGCTGCCCCTGATCGGTTCAATACCCCTAGCCATACTGCTAATCAGGAAAATCCTGTGATTTCAAGTAAAAATACACTTTTATATCGCCCTTCATTATATACCCGAGTGCAATTTGAAACATAAGTCTCAATTCAGGATAGCTGGAAGTTTTGCTGTCGGGTTCTTACTGCTGGTTGTAGCAGTGATGGCAGTGCAGGATAATACCGCCCCTGCGTACAATGAATCCGCGCTTACTGCCAATGAGTCCATGCTTATTGGGTTTAACGGGATCCTTGCGAATGTCCCGGCCGTTGCAAACTCATCAGGCGACAATACTTCCGTAAATCCATCAGGCAATGATGCCCCCACTGGAAGTATTCCCGCCGCAGGTTTGGATGATGCCCTAAACGATTCGCCAACATTAGAAATAAGCGATGTAGTCAGCATTACTAAAGAGCCTGTAGTGACTGAAACTGATGTTTTTTATAGCTTCGAAGAAGACGGCAAGCGCGGGAAAACCAGCGGGCATGGCACTAAAAACGCAATAACGACACCGGTTGCAGATCGCGGGTACATCGATTCAAAGCCTGAAATCCCTGCAGGGAATGCAATGCGCACGTATGCGTCAGCAGGCGGAGATTTGCTTGAATATGTGCCAGGAGAGCTGATAATAAAGTTCAGAGAAGTCTCGCCAGGTGCCGATGGGGCCTTGAAGGTTGCCGGCGCGGCCGACCTTAATGCCCTTAACTCAAAATACAATGTAAAGCGCATGAAAAAGCTGTTTGCGACAGACGATTCTGACC